>QMVD01000018.1 GCA_003660925.1 Nanobdellota archaeon | reverse complement strand
CTTTTCACGCTCCTCTTGACGAGACCTTCCTCCAACATCTCCTTCAGGATGGCGGAGGCTGTGAAGCTGTCAAGCCCCAACACCTTGTTCACTTGGATGGGATGTGAGGGACCGTTTTCTCTCAGGAATTCTATGATGGCCTGTTTCCTCTCCATGGAGGGGAGCAAAACTTATTATAATTAAAGCTTTTCCCAAAGGATATGGATCTGAGGGAAGGGGAGAAGCTGGTGAGGTTGGCGAGGAAGGCGATAGAATATCATTTCAAGGGAGAAGAACTGAAGGTGAAAGGGGGGGAGCCCATGGGGGTCTTCGTCACGCTCCTCAAACACGGGGAGTTGAGGGGCTGTATAGGTTTCCCTCAACCCATCCTCCCTTTGTACGAGGGGGTAGTGGAAGCAGCTAAAGCCGCGGCCTTTAAGGACCCCAGGTTCCTCCCTCTCGAGAAAGAAGAATTAGACGAAATCACTATAGAGGTCTCTGTGCTGACGAAGCCAAAGCCCATAAAGCCCGAAGAGGTGAAGGTGGGAAAGCATGGGTTGATCGTCAAGAAGGGATTCTTCTCCGGCCTCTTGCTCCCTCAAGTCCCCTTGGAGTGGGGATGGGACAGAGAGGAGTTTCTCTCCCAGACCTGCGTGAAGGCAGGCCTCTCCCCGCTCGCCTGGAGAGGGGAGGACGTGGAGCTATACGCCTTCACAGCAGAGATCTTCAAGGAAGTGAGCCCAGGGGGGAAGGTCATCAAGTTAGAGCTTGAGCCAAAAGAGCCAAAGAAGCAGGACTAGGAAGGTCATCCCGTATATCCAGAGGTAATCGTGTATCACCTGAAACTCTATGAACTGGGACAAGAGGACGGTGCTCACCAACCTCATGAGGTTGAAGATGTAGATGCTAGGTAGGGCCAGTAACACCCCCAACTTCCTCTTCTTCCAACTCACCTTCGGGACCGCCAGGATCAGGGCCACGAGGGCGAAGAAGGAACGATAACCTGTGCACGCCCCTATGATTCCTATCCCCCTCCCTTGGTACACTATGCTTGGGATGTTATTCACGTAAACCACTTCGGACTCTTGTCCGAGTAAATTTAGGATGTAACTCACCTGCTTCGCTTCTAAGTCCTGCAGGGCGAAGAGGTCCAAGCGTTCGAAAAGATATAAGGGGACGGCCAAGATGAGGAACCTCACCAAGAACCTGAGGACGAAAAACAACTTCTTGTTCCTCTCAGATAAACGCCTCTCTAATCCTCCTATAATCCTCGAGTACTTCCTTGACCATCTCCTTAACGATCTTCTCAACCAAGCGCTCGAACTCCTTGAACTCCACATACTCTATTCCATCCTCTTCCTTGATATTTAAATCGCTCCTTTTCACGGTCACGAACCCTTTTATCTCCTTCGGTTCGTCCATGATCAACACTCTCACCTTTCTCCTCTTTAGCTCCTCCAAGATCTTCTCGTCCTGGGTCTTGAGGTAGACGACATCTTTGTAAACGTCCTTCAAGTCCTTCTTCCCCTCCACCTTCAGGATGGGGATCTTACCATCTTTCAGCAACTTGTTCATCACTTTCGCCTTATCCTCTATCAAGATCCTAGGCCTCACTTCAGACACCTTGTAAACCACCCACCTCCTCTCTTTCCTCAACCTCTCATTCTCTTCCTTCAGCCTCTCCACGAGCTCGAGGAGTTCCTCAACTGACATCTTCCTCCTCTTCTTCCTCACCCTTCCCTTCCTCTCCTCCTCAACCCTCATAGCCTCCCTTATGTTCTTCGCTTCCCCTTTCAGGATCTTCTTGATGACCTCCTCATCCCCTCCCCTTCTCTTCACCCTCCTCACCAAACCCTCTATCTCCTTGAACGCCCTGAGGGCAGATGCCAACGCATCCCTCTCGTGCCTGTTCCCGAACACGAATCCTTTAGTCAACACCTCTTTTTCTTTGATCCTCATGTCCTCCTTCGGAAGGAAGAGCTTGGCCCCAAAGGAAGTGGCGAGCTCCCTCACTAACCTGGGGGGCTTGCTCACGTCCGTGGATACGATGAGGGGCTCCCCATATTTCTTCACCTCCCCTATTATCCCCCTCCCCAGTCCTTTCTTGCTCCCCAGACCTAAGAGGTTCCCACTTAGGTCAAGGATGGCCCATGCCACGTTCAATCCCGCGTCCACTCCAACGATCACATACTTATTTGTATTCAGAATCTATCACCCTCTTTATGTCTCTCACTTTCTTCTCTCCTAGTCCTTCTACCCTCTTCATCTGGGACTCGCTCGCGTTTATGAAATTCTTCACGCTCTTGAAGTGGTTGAGTATGCGCTTCGCGAGCTTCGGCCCTATGTGGGGCAATCCTTCTAGGAAATATTCTTGGAGCTGTTTTAACCCCTTTGGTTTCTTCTTCCCCCTCAAGGCCACTTCCCTCCTCTCCTTTTTCTCCCTGATAGCCAACGCCCTTATCAGGGCAGCGGTCTCCCCAGCATCGCTCGTGTTTATCACCACGATGCCAAAGTCTAAGATCAAGGAAGCTATCGCTCCCATGACCGCGTTGGGGTGGAGAGGGATGTCGTAGAAGTTGCTCCCCTCGATCACGATTATGGGCCTCTCGAATTGCTTCAACTCCTCTGCCTGCTTGAATATCCTCCCGCTCTTTATGGATTCCGCGAAATCCCTCACGCTCTTCCTCTCTATGGCGCACCTCCCAGATATGATGAAGTCTGCCACTGGAAGGGACCTTGTCTTCACCTTCAAGTCTTTTAAGTATTCCAACACCTTCCTCTCCCTGTAATCCGCTACGACCTCCACCTCCTCAAGCATCCTCTGCATAGAACTCCCATAACTTCTTCTGCTTTTTACCTTTTTTCAACTCCTCTTCAATAGTTTTCAAACCTTTCATCATCTTCCTTTCCTTCCTCCTTGAGGTCCAATAATAAACTTCATCGCTCGTCCCCTTCGTCATCAAGATGTATATCTTCCCAAACTTGGTCCTCCCCACCCTCCCTTTCCTTTGGATCATCCTCAAGGCAGATGGAACTGGCTCGAAGAAGACAGCGATGTCCACATCTGGGATGTGTAATCCTTCCTCCCCTATGCTCGTGGCTATCAGGGTCCTGAACTCTCCTCTCTCAAACCTCCTCAAGGTCTCTATCTGTTCCTTTTGCTTCATCCTGCTTTGACCTACGAAGATCTCAGCGTCCTTCAAGAACTCCTTGAGCATGTCAGCGGTGTGCTTGTATTGGGTGAATATGATCATGTTCCCCCTCTCTCTGGAACATATGAGCTTCAAGGCCCCTAGCTTTGGATGTTCTTCCACCTCCATTCCTATGACTTTTCTGAAACAATCCATACCCAGCAACCTCTTGGAAGCGAGCCTCCCATCCCTT
This sequence comes from Nanobdellota archaeon, assembly GCA_003660925.1. Classification (GTDB taxonomy): domain Archaea; phylum Nanobdellota; class Nanobdellia; order B33-G15; family B33-G15; genus B33-G15. The sequence goes on along the minus strand of QMVD01000018.1, from coordinate 7,756 downwards.
CTCAAATTTTGGACGAAGCGCATGAAACTTGACTTCCCGTACATCTCCAACAGGTCCTTGGCGTGCCAAGCTTTTATGGCACTAGCCACTAAGGACAAGACCATCGGCTTCTTCGTCCTTTTCTGTAACTCCAAGAGGTCCCTCTTCCTCACCCTCTCTCTCACGTAACCACTCTCCTTCAACTTATCCAACAAGCGGTTCAAACAGTCCTTCAGCGAGTCCCTTGCCTCTTTCAACTTCTCGGGGAGCTCCACCTTTATCATGACCACCTCTTTTCCCATGAGATAGGGCTTCACGTCCTCATCCTCCTCGCTCCTCCACTCTATGTGCTCTATATTCAGGTTCTTACAGATCTCCCTGAGCTTTTCCTCATCCCCTGGAGAGGCAGTTAGAGCGATCACGTGTCCTCTGTATTTCCTCCCGATGTAGACATAAGCGTAGTCCCCCACCGCCCTATGCGCTTCGTCAAAGACGATCAAGGACACTTCATCCAAACTTATCCTCCCCTTCATCAAATCGTTCCTTATGGTCTGGGGCGTTGCGAAAATGAACCTATTCTCCTCCCACAACCTCCTCCTCTCCTCTGGCTTCACCTCTCCAGTTAGGGTAATCCCCTTCACCCCAAACCACTTCTCCAAGCTCCTCCTGTGTTGCTCCACCAATGGTTTGGTCGGGGCCAGAAAGAGAACTTTTCCCTTCTTTTCCAGACCTAACTTGAGAGCAATTAAGGTCTTTCCTGTTCCTGTGGGTAACACCACTAAAGTGTTCTTCTCCCTAGCCCTCTCTAATATTTTCCTCTGATACTCCCTTAAGTTCATCCCTTCTTCATCACTTCTTCGGCCAATTTATATCCACCTATGGCTTCGGGCATTATGATCACGTCCGCACCCGCATGCCTGAGCTTCGCCGCGATGTCAGCATCATCCGCCCTTGCCCCAACTGTTATGCTTGGGTTCAGGTGCTTTGCTGTTATGGTCAGGAACACGTTGCTCTCAGGCTTCCCCAAGGCACATATGATGGCCTTGGCCTTTTTGATCCCGGCCAACTTCAAGATTTTCTCCTGAAGGCAGTCGCCCTTGATCACAGGATATCCTCTTGCCTCTTTCAGGGCCTCTTCACTCACATCGATGACCAACACCTTCTTTTTCTCTTTCTTGAGCCTCTTGGCCACATGACTTCCAACCCTCCCGAAGCCACAGATTATGTAGTGGTCCCTCATGCCTTTTGCCTTCACCATGCTGGTAACACCTCCTAACTCTAACTTAACGAGTATCCTGACGATGTAATCCACGACGAACCATATGAGCATGCTGGAGAGGAACAGGAACATGGCGGACGTCAAGGACGCTTTCACATCTTCCATCCCAAATATGCGCACTAATGCGTCCCCCACAGCCTTAGATAAGCTCTCCCCAGTTATGTAGGAGTAGGTGACGGCAAATAGGAAGAGGAAGGAGACGAAGAGGAAGAGCGTGAGCAAGAACCCTTTGACATCCTCCCACTCTATCATGCTTAAGGTAAGTCGCCCACTTTTTTATAATTAATTGAAGTTCGGCGAAAATTAAGGGTCAAGGAGCAACTTTCAGGATGCGGGGGGTGGGATTTGAACCCACGCAGCCACTAAGGCAGCAGGTTCCTCATCTTTTCATCAGCGCTCAAGTCGAACTTGAGCCTGCCCCCTTTGACCTGGCTCGGGCACCCCCGCACTAAGAAAAAGGCAGAGAAAGTTTAATAAGGCTTTCTAACCTTCCAGTTCCTTCTTGAGTTTTTCCAGCTCTCCCCTGAGACTCTTTATGCTCTCCCTTAATTCATCCCTCTTCTCCTCGATCTCCTTGACCTCCTCTGGTTTTGCCATCACCTCAGGGGGTTTCTCCTCTTTGGCTTTTACCTCGACGGGTTTTACCTCCACTGGCTTGACTTCAGGCTTTGCCTCCTTAGGCCTTGCCTTCGCCTTGGGTTTCTTCGCCTTTGGCTTCTCCTCCTTGCTCAGCATCTTTTCCACCTGATTCAATGCCGCTTCCATCTTTTTGACTTCTTCCTTCACTAGGTCCTTTATGGCCTTCTTCTTGTCCTTTATGTCTCCTAGTTCTTCTGTTATGCTCCTCGCCCTCCTCAAGAGGGAAGAGAGCACGTCCATGTACTGCTTCACCTTCTCCGGTTCCTCTATCCTGACGAAGTAGTCCTCATTCATATGGGCCCGCCCGGATTCGAACCGGGGACCCCCACCGTGTGAGGGTGGTGTCATAGCCACTAGACCACGGGCCCGACTAAAAATTGAAGCAATTTCGGATTTAAAAAATATCGGAAAAGGGGAAAGGCCATCTTTCTCCATTTAAATTAAAAAGACCATCTCTATCTCGGTGGTGAGGCATGATGGGAAGGTTCCTCAACTTCGATGAGCTCATGAGGAGGCTCGACGAGAGGGAGATGAGGAGGAGGGAGCTCTTGGAGTGGTACAAAAAGAGGATAGAGCTCCTGAGCAAGAGGGCCAAGTGATGTTCCCACCCACCTCCTTTTCTTTTTTTGAAAAAACCTAAAAGTTCGGGGATTCATATCTTCCTGTGATAGGTGGGTTGGATCTGTCCGCGAGCGAGAAGAGGGTCTCAGGAGTTTGCATAATGAACGATTCCATCAAGACCCTTTCCCTCAAAGAGGATGAGGAGATCATTGAGGCCTTGAAAGATTGCGAGGTAGTGGCCATAGACGCCCCTTTGACCTTTAATTCTCCATGGAGGAAGGAGGAGGAAGAGCTCATGAAAAGGGGCTTCAAACCCCTTCCACTTTCCCTCCCTTCCATGAAGAAGTTGTATGAGAGGGCAAGGAGGCTTAAAGGAGAACTAGAAAGACATGGTGTCGAGGTGATAGAGACCTTCCCAGGAGCCTTCAGGGAAAAATTCAGGTCTTTAGGGAGAAACAAGCACGAAAGGGATGCTTACCTCTGTGCTCTTTCCGCCCTAGCTTTTAAGAAGGGTTCCTACGAGAAGTTCGGAGAGTTAGTAGTACCGAAGTGAAGATGCGCCGGCCGGGATTCGAACCCGGGTCGCTGCCTTGGGAGGGCAGTGTCCTACCACTAGACTACCGGCGCTCAAAGATAAGAGAGAAGGATGTTTTTAAAATTCTACTCCTCTGGCTCCGAGAAGATATCATCCACCACTTGCAGGTTCTGGTTTATGCTGTTCAGGACCTGTCCCAAAGTGGCTATCTTCTCCTCCTCCCTCCTAGTGCTCACAGCCATCTCGGACAACAACTGGGCCAACTTGTGCATGCTCGCCTTGATCTCCTCTATCCTCTCCATGATCTCCCTGTAAGAAGTTATCTTCACGAAGACGTGAGGCTTCACGGGCTTCACGGTCGGCTTAGGCGGTTTTATGTCCGGGATGGGTGGCTTGGGTGGCATCGGAGCTGGAGCGGTCGGTGGCGTCGGCAAGGTTGGGCGCACTGGCGGGACAGAAGGCGGTGGAGGAACCAATGGTTTCTTCTTTTCCTCGTTCATGCTTCCTTATTAACATCCTCTTATTTTAAAGTTTTCCCGAAGTTTGATAAACCCCTGAACGTCTTTTCAACCATGTTGGTGGCAGGAGTGGACATTAGTTATAAGGGAAACCCCGTGGCTTGTGCCGTCGTCATGAAAGATTTCAAGTTAGTCAAGGTGAGGAAGGTCGGAGGGGAGGTGAACTTCCCCTACATCCCTGGATTGTTGAGGTTCAGGGAGGGGCCATTGATGTTAAAAGCCCTAGCAGGGTTAGAGTTCGATGTCCTCTTCGTGGACGGGAACGGGAAGTTACACCCAGAGAGGAAGGGCCTGGCCACCTTCATAGGAGAGGTTTTAGACAAGCCCACCGTAGGGGTCGCTAAGAGCTTATTGTTCGGGGAAGTTAAAGGGAACTACGTCTACGACGGGAAGGAGAGAATAGGCGCGGTCTTAAAGACGAGCTCGAAGCCCATTTACGTGTCAGTAGGTCACAAGATCTCCTTGGAGGAAGCGGTAAGGCTCACCAAGAAATACACGAAATACAGGATCCCGGAACCCATAAGGTTAGCTCACCTCATCGGATCAGGGTGCCTCTAAAGGGTTTTCCATCCAAGACGTTCTCCAGATCCTCGGTTTCCCTCACCAAGTAGAATTTTAACCCTTTCCCATATTTACAGGCCATGGGATCGACTGGGAAGTTCAGACCAGGCCTCCACTCCCCAGCCATTTTTCCCGCCTCTTCCCAAGATATTTCTCTTACCTTCCTCCCTTTTTTGTAAATGTAACCTACTTTAGATATGTTGATCACCTTGTCAGACCCCGCCTCCTTAGCTAGCCTCACTGCCACGTAGTCCGTGGAGAAGCCAGGCTTCCAGCCTGAGAACACCAATACTTTCTCTTTATGTTTGACGTCCAAGGGATTCGTTAGGACCGGGGTCTTGACCCCTAAGAAGTTCCGCACGAGTTCCGCGTTCAGCCTGGTGGCAGCGATCCCTATCAGGTCCAGTTGGACATCATCCAATCCCAATCTCCTCCCATACCCTTGGAACTTCCTCGCCACCCACCCTCCCCCAACCACGAGATAGAACCTTTCTTTCCTCTTCCCTACGAGTTCCTTGAGTTCCTCGAGGAACTTTATGTCTAGTTCCGTTCCCTTGAACAACCTGCTCCCGCCGACGGAAATGACGACGTTCATATCCTTATTAAGAACCTCCTTATTCGCTGGATGATGCTGGGTTTTTCTATGATTTCATACCTCTCTCCAAGGAGGGCAGCAGCTATCTTCTTGTACTGGACAGCGGGGGTGGAGTTGGGATATAATAACACCAAGGGATACTTGGCAGAAAGAGCTTTAAGGAAGAGGGTGGAGTAGGGGATCACCCCCAATAAGGGGAGCTCCACGAACTCCGCCACGTTTTCCGGACTCATCTCCTCCTTCTCCCCAGCAAATTTATTAACTATCACCCCCAAAGGGGACGTCCCCAAATTTTTAGCCAACCTGGAGACCTTCAAGGCGTCGACAGCAGCGGGCAATTCGGGATTGGTGACCACAACCACCTCATTCGCCGCCTCTATGGCCAACCTCGCTTCCCTTCCCAATCCTGCTGGGACGTCTATCAGGACCCAGTCGAACCTACCGGCGATCCCGGTTATGGCTTGAGCTATGGTCTTCTTGTAGATCTTCCTCAAATTGGTCAAAGAGATCCCGGCTGGGATGACCATCAATCCGGAGGAATGAAGGTGAATGGCGTTCTCTATGCTGACCGAACCTTCCAAGACATCGTGCAAGGTAGGCTTCTCCTTAGCTATCCCCAAGTGGAGTGACAGGTTTGGGGTGGTCACGTTCCCGTCGATGATCAACACTCGCTGGCCGAAGTGGAAGAGAGCAGCACCTAAGTTTATTACGGTGGTGGTCTTCCCGACACCTCCCTTCCCAGAAGCCACGCAGAGAATCCTGGTCATGAGTTTAACATATCCCGCGAACAATAAAAATTTAGTGCTTTCCAAAACACATTTAAGTGAGAAATGTTATTACTTTTTGGGTGAAACTTAAATGAAAAAGTTATTTCTCTTCGGTTTGCTCGCAGCGACCCTATTGGTGACCGCGGGAGCAGTAGCTTTAAAGCTAACTCCAGCCGCTTACTGGGGGTCGCCTGCGAAGTGGCAGACTTGAAGTTGAGAGGAGAAGATGTGATCATAGCACAACGATGTTTGGCCTTATGCCACGTGCATAGAATCTGGAACAGCAAATGATGAAAGGGATCTTCACATTAAGGGCAACTTGCCAGAAATCATTTTGGAAAGAGAAAAAGTTAAGATCTGGTTAGTGCTGAGCAATGATGTAGATTGCGAAGGGGGAAAATTAGTGAGTTGGAACCCCACAGAATGGCTTTTCGAGTATGACGTGTTAAATAAAGCAGAAGGCCCTAAATGATTTTTTTCTTTTTTACAAAAGTCGAGGAATTATCTTACCCCTTTGGTAGGATGCAATAAGCTTTTTCCAGGTCTTCTAACACCTTTGCCTGAGTTTCATCATGGGGAGGGGGGGATTTGAACCCCCGACATCACGGGCTTCAGCTTCGCATGGGGGCGGAACCCACTAAGCATAAAAGCGCCTTTTCGCGCTTTGAAGGGTTCGAAAATCCAATCTCTTTCATCCATTTCTCCAAGTTTGTCTTCCCGTACAAAGATACCTTGTAACTCTTACACCTACTCTTCTTTGATTTATACCTCCTCAGGTTTGCCACCCTAAAACCGAAGTTGTTCAAAGCACTTCTTATTTCACATGCAAGTGTTTTGCTACTAGTTGTTATCTCGACGCTGGGATACGCCTTAGCTCTCTTCTTGTCTGAGATGAACACTGAACCATCAGTATCAGCGATGCCTCTGATCACTTTCTTCAGCGCTCCTTCGTCCCTCCACGCCATTTTCGGAATGGTGACTTTTTTGTGTTTTTCCCTTCCTTCAGGGATCCCCAACTTCTTCAATTTCTCATACACCTCCTTCGAATACACTGTTAATCTGAGGGCTCTTTGTCTCACTTTAATCCTTGCTTTTTTACCCCAACACTTTCTTATTAGTTCTTTGAGGTACTCGTAGTAATTCCTATCTTTTTTAGGGTGTCCCGTTAGGTGTACTCTGTAGTGCTTCTTGTGACTGTAGAGGTTTCCATCGCCTATCACTGCGCCGATTAGTTCCCACTCTTCTTGACGAATCGTTTCCGCCCCCATCGTGCGCTCTCCCGGGCTGAGCTACCTCCCCATCGTTGTTTTTAGTGAGGTACCCCTTAAAAGTTTTTCCACATTTTCGAAAATTATTAAAGACGCTCTACCACTATTTAACAATGGTAACAAGAGAGGAGCTTTGGAAGGAGATGAGGAGGGAGATAAGCCTCTATGATGTAGTTAACGTGTTGACTCCTTCCATCTCGGTCAGGTTCCCCGGAGGGGTTCCTGAGGAAGGGGAGGTCACCTTGGAAGATGCTCTTCGAGAGGTAGAAGACACCATGAAGAGGGACGACTTGGTGGGCATCATCTACGGCCTTAAGGGGAAAGATCCGAATAGCTTGAACATCTCCTTCTTTCAGGAGGAGATGGTCGAGGAGGTGAAGAAGGCAGCCGATTACTTGACGAAGTTCTCAGAGAAGGTCTCAAAGTTCAAGCATTCGGAGAAATATTCGTGTTGGACCAACATGCGCTTCTTCAGGGAGGATCAGGCCCCTTTCGACCCTCCTGTGATGGAAGTGGATCATTACAGATCGGAGAAGGAAGCGTATCTAAACGTGCTGAGGGTGAAGGTGTATCAGAAACGCGTCTCCGTTCCTGATGCCAAAACGATAGACCTCGGGGATTTGGTGATAAGTAAGATGACCATCCGAATGGAGGTTTCTCCCCAATTGTTTACCTTCCTTAAGTTTCCAGGGGGCGTGTGGTTCCCATCGAGAAGAGAAGAGGTAGCCTTCATGACTGGAGTGGAAGGGCTCTTCGGAGAGGAGTACATCGTCGGCATCAGCGAGCTCAGGGTGAAGGAGAAGGGAAAGGAAAAGACGGAAAAGTTCGCCTATGTCCTCAAGGATGGAGAGGTGCTCGAGAGGAAGGTAAGGGGCACGGCCAAGCACAAGTGGGCCGGAGAAAGGTCAGAAGTGAAAAAGCTAAAACTAATCATATGATCACTTGCAGAAGTGAATTATTGAACCCTGTTTCTTCGGGACCTTCAGCACCTTGAACTTCTTTCGCCTGATCTCATCGCATACTAGGTTTATGAAGGCATCCACCTCTTTCTCAT
>QMVD01000017.1 GCA_003660925.1 Nanobdellota archaeon | reverse complement strand
GGGAGTCCTAAAGAGTGGTCCCCGTGCCAATGGGTTATGAAGATGTAGTCCAACCTCGCTGGTTTAAGCTTCGCGCACTTCATCTGCCTTTGGGTTCCCTCCCCACAATCGAACAACATGTAGTCTCCTTCGTACCTCAAGTAGATGGAGGGATGGTTCCTCTTCGGGGTGGGAAACATGTCGCTCGTCCCCAAGAAGATGAGCTCAATCAATCTTGAACACCTTCCTCGCGTTCCTGGTTGTCCAATCTATTACCTCATTTAAATCTATTCCCCTTATCCTCGCTATCTCCTCTGCGGCGCGAATTACGTTTACAGGTTCATTCCTTCCCTTCCAAAAGATGGGACTGTCCGTTTCTAGGACCATATTCTTTAAGGGGACGATCTTCGCCATCAATTGCTTTTGTTTTGAGTAGAGGACGCTGGTAGGAATGGAGATGAAATAACCGTCCTCTATCGCCCTTTTAGCCTCTTTTTCGTTTCCCGGGAATGCATGGAGCACCACAGACTTCGCCCCCTTTTCCTCTAAGATCTCTAAGACTTGCTTGGGAGCCCACCTAGAGTGCACCACCAAGGGAAGCTTCAACTCCTTGGAGAGGTCTATGAACATCTCGAAGATCTCCGCTTGAACCTTCCTTTTCTCCTTGTTCTTCTCGTAGTAATCGAGCCCTACTTCACCTACCCCAACGACATCTCTTTTCCTTTCCCGTAGGAGTTCTATGATCCTCTTCGCCTCTTCCACATCCGCGATGAGGGGGTCAAACCCTAAAGTGGAATGAACGTTGTCGTACTTTCCACTTATCTCCAAGCTCTTTAAGTCTTCCTCATAACTCGTGCCCGAGTCTATGATCGTGATCCCTTTCTCTTTCGCCCTCTTGACCACATCCTCCCTGTCCTCATCGAATGCCTCGTCGTTGAGGTGACAGTGAACGTCTATCATGGGAAGAATGTAAAAAGGGGGAATAAAAACTTATTTGGAAAGAGTGATCTCTATGGTGCTCGTCCTTGCCTTCTTGTCCTCTGCCTCGAATTCCTCTGAACCTATCTTGACGTCCTCAACCTTGACGTCCTTTGCAAACCTGTTCCTCACGACTTCTGCCACATCCACTGCTCTGGAGATGTACTTTCCCCTGGCCTTGATGACCACTTTTTTTGCCCCAGAGTTGAACTGGAGCACTACGGCGGTCACATAGTTCATAAAAGGCTTTTTGCCCACGAAGACCTCATTGACCTCTGGCATGCATTTCACCCCCTTCTCTTAAGAAGCCCAGCCCTTTTTAAAAAGATTTTGAAACCAAAATACTGGTTTTCATCGGAAAAATCTTAAATAGAGGGCGAGCCTTATAATCAAAATGGTCGGAGAATTTTGGCTCCTGCTCGGACTCCTCATATTCCTTTGGTTGTACTTGAGCTTCGCGGCCTTCAGGGTGTTGACCTACATCCTCCTTGCCTTCTTCTTGGTGGCGATCTTCTTCAAGTTTTTCGTGAAGAAGTATGATGAATATGAAAGGGCCATCATATTCAGGCTAGGGAAGTTCAACCGCATTGCCGGGCCCGGTTGGAGCATAGTGATCCCCTTCTTCGAGAAGGAATTTCAGAAGCTGGATGTGAGGACCCACATGATAAGCTTGGAGATTCCCCTTGCCTTCACCAAGGACGATTTAAGACTTAAGGTGGATGGTATAGCTTACTACAGGATAATAGACCCGAGCAAGGCGGTCCTGCAGATAGATGATTATCAGAGGGCATTGCAGAACTTGTTGGTTTCCCAGGTCAGGAACGTGATAGGGAGCATGCACATGAGGGAACTCTTCTCCAACTTGGACTCCCTGAACGACATGGTGAGCGATGCGGTCAGGAGACAGACCTGGAGATGGGGGATAGACGTCCCTTCCATTCAGATAAGGAGCGTCTCACCGCCAGAGGAGATAGCCATCGCCATGCAGCAGAAGGAGATAGCCGCCCAACAGCTACAGGCCCAGAGGTTCTTGGCAGAGGCGAAGAGGGTGATGATCTCCGCCATAGGGGATGCGGCCAAGAACTTGGACGACAGGGCCATCATGTACTTCTACATAAAGGCTTTGGAAGAGCTCGGGAGAGGGCAGGCTACCAAGATCATTTTCCCCATGCAATTCCTTCAGGTCCTTGAGGACATTGGGAAGAACGCGAACGCTATGCTGGCCGGGGCTGGGATAGGGATGAGCGCGGACGAACTCGTGAATCTCTTGAAGGAGAAGATCGCTGGGAAATGAGAATTCTGGTGGATAGGGGGATCGTGATAGAGGACGGCGTGAGGTTGGGGTTAGACAGTCCGGGGGATTACACCTTCATCTCCCACGCCCATTGCGACCACGTGGTCGGGGAGAAAGTGATATGTACCCCGGAAACTGCAGAGCTGATAAGGGAAAGGTATGGAAAGGAAGGGAGGGTGAGGGAGGAAGACATACCGAATATAAAGCTCTTGGATGCCGGTCACATCCTGGGTTCAAGCGCCTTGTTTTATGAGGGAGAAAAGACACTGCTCTATACCGGGGATTTTTGCGACAGAGACAGGTTGTTCATGAGGAGATTCGTCCCGAGAAAGGCAGATATCTTGGTAATAGAGTCCACTTTTGGGAGACCTGATTACATCTTCCCCGATCCAATGGATGTGCTGAAAGAGGCGAGAGATTGGGTTGAGGACGAGCTCAGGAAGGGGAATAATGTGATGTTGTTGGGCTATTCCTTGGGAAAGGCCCAGATCCTCGAATATTTTTTCGAGAGGATGAGCTACCCCATCTATATCCACGGTTCTTTGTTGAAGGTGAACAAGGTGTATTCCAAGTTCGGGATAGAGTTGGATGGATTCATGACCTACGGAGAGGCTAGGAGGGAAGGTTTCTTGAGACCTCCTTTTATCCTGATCGCCCCTCCGAAGAACAACCTGAAGGTGGAGGCCAAGAGAGCGTTCTTTTCTGGCTGGGCCAAGGATATCTCAGGTTACGATGCCTCTTTTCCCCTCTCCGATCACGCGGACTTCGAAGGCCTGGTAAGGACTGTCAGGAAGGTGGATCCTGAAGTGGTCTATGTCACTCATGGGTTTAAGAGAGAACTCGCCCTTGAGCTGAGGAAAGAGGGCTTCAACGCAATTCCCTTATGACGTATCTCGTCTCCTCGCCTATGTCTTGAAGCTCTATCCCTAACTCCCTCATCTTCTTCCTGATCCAATCGCTCAGCTCGTACAACTTCTCTTTCCTCAACCTTTTCCTCACTTCCATCAACAGCTCTATCAGTTCTTCTTCCTTCCCTGAGAGTTTCGGCTCCTTGTTGAGGATCCCGAAGATCCTCTTCACGTCCTCGAAAAACCCCTTTATCTTCTGCAAGGTCTCCTCATTTCTGGGCTTGCTCAAGAACTCATTCACCTTCCCCGCGAACTCGTAGATCTGAGATAGGGCCTTGGGCGTGTTGAAGTCGTCCTTCAAAGCTTCTATCATCCCCTCCCTAGCCTTTTCGATCTCCTTCTCGAATCTCTTGTCTTCTTCATCCTTATCCTTTTTCCTTCCCGCGCTTTTAAGGGCGAACAAGGTGTTGTAGAGACCCCTCAAGTTCTTTTCCGCTTGTTTGACTCCCTCTTCGTTGAAGTCCAAAGGGCTCCTGTAGTGAGTGGAGAGGAGGAAAAGCCTCAAGACCTCTCCATCATACTTCTTCAGGAGGTCCTTCACTAGGATGAAGTTTCCCTTTGACTTCGCCATTTTCTCCCCATTTATAGTCACTAATCCGACGTGCATCCAATACCTGGAGAACGTTTTTCCTGTCAGGGATTCGGATTGAACGATTTCGTTTTCGTGATGTGGGAATATGAGGTCCGCTCCACCTCCATGTATGTCCAAAGTTTCTCCTAAATACTTCATGCTCATGACCGAACACTCTATGTGCCACCCAGGATATCCCTTCCCCCAGGGGCTTTCCCAGTAGAGGATGTCGTCCTTCTTCGCCTTCCTCCAGAGCGCGAAGTCCGCTGGGTTCCTCTTCTTCGGGTTCGGTTCTACCCTGTGTCTTATCAACTTCTCCGGCTTTTGGTGAGAGAGCTTGCCATAGTCCTTGAACTTGCTCAAATCGAAGTACACACCATCGTCAATCTCATAGGTGTAACCTTTCTCCTCAAGTTTCCTCACGGCCTCGATTATCTCGTGGATGTGTCCGGAAGCCCTTGGCATTATGTTGGGCCTCTCCACGTAGAGGGCATCCATGTCCTTCAGGAAAGAATTTATGTAGTGCTCCGCCACCTCCATGGGATGAACTCCCATCTCCTTCGCCTTGCTCACTACTTTATCCCTTAAAGTCTCTTCCGTCAAATGTCCCACGTCCGTGAAGTTCCTCACGTATCTCACATCATATCCCAAAAATCTCAAGAACCTCACCACTAGGTCGAAGGCGACGTTAGTCCTGGCGTGCCCGAGATGGGCGTCTCCATAAACGGTGGGACCGCACACGTACATGTGCACCCTTCCTTTCCTGAGGGGTCTGAATTCCTCTTTCTTTCCGGCCAAGGTATTGTATATCCTCATTCGATCACCTCGAAGAAGCCGGGGCGGGGATTCGAACCCCGGTATGTCGGTGTCTCCGCATCACTGATCAGCACACCAACGCTCTGCAGCCGACCACCTAGCCACTCGGTCACCCCGGCACAATTTTTTAGAAACTCAGAACTAAAAAGATTTCCCTCAAAGGCAAAAGCGACCACCCATGCACTTAATATGGAGAAGTACATTTAAAAACTTTTCATTCGAGCTTCCGCATAAAAAGACACAAAACCTTATATTTGAGAACATGAATCCTATCCCTATGAGGAAATTCCTCCCCCTGATTTCGTTGCTATTCCTCTTTCCGTCTCACGCTGTTTCTTATGACATTTCCCTCAGCAAGAGCTCTGTCCCAGCCTATGACAGTCTCATGATCTCCTACTTCATAGACCTGGGCGTCCAAAAGGAACTCAGTTATTCGGTCATTCTTATGGGAGAAAGGTACAACGAGACCATAGAGGAGAGAGAGGTGACGACCTCCTACGTGAACGAAAGCAAACCTTTTTTCACTTCCAACATACCTGCTGGGAACTACACCCTCACCTTAGAGTTTCACACCAAGGATGAGAGCGGTACCAGTAGGAGGACTTTGATCATCCTCCCCACACCCATGCTTCAGTTGTCCAAGAAAGAGGCAGAAGCCATCGCCTTTAAGAATACCACCTCCATCAGCCTCACAGTCAGGAACGTGGGAAACGTGCCCCTCCAGGTGTCAAGGGAAGTCCAGGGAGAGGGTTACTTCGACGTGAGCCCGGATAGCTTTTCCTTGGACGTGAACGAGGAGCAGGAGGTCAAAATAGAATTTCAGAAACCGGAAAACACAACGACTTTTACCATAACTTTCTTTGGGGACTACGATGGTATGAAGACTAACCAGAGCTTGAGTGTGAATGTGATCGTGCCCTACGTGAACGTCTCTTTTTCCGAGGAGATATTCAACAAGACCATTTTGAGGGTCAACCTCTCCAACATGGGGAATATAGAGCAGGAAGTGGTGTTCAAAGTGCTCTACCTCTCCGTCGAAGGGGTGAAAGAATTTTCCTTTAACAGGACGATCCTCCCTCATACTGAGGAGAGCTTCGAGGAGAGACTTGATATCCCTCAAGATTCCAAGATCCTGAGCGTGAGCATGCTCTACCTCAATGAGGAGGGGGAATGGGTGGAGGAGAAGCACGAGTATGGTATCTTTGGTTTACCCGTCCCGACACCTCTTTTGAACTTCTTCACTTGGGCCTTGAGGAACGAAACAGCCAGGGGCCTATTGATATCCGCGGGCGCGGTGGTTGCTCTAGTCCTCGGATTCAAGCTCGTGAAAGCATTCATTGGGAGGAAGAAGTAAATTATTTAATCTTCTAAGCTTTATTCAAACCTATGGAAACCTCGAGCAAGTTGTGGGCTTTCATAGCATACCTCTTTGGGGTCATTGGGTTCATCTTGGTTTACCTAGTGAAGAGGAGGGACACTTTTGCGGTCTATCACGCGAAGCAGAGCCTCATGATCAGTGTGGCGGCCATCATCTTCACATTGATCATGGTGATACCTGTCATAGGGTGGGTGATAGCAGGCCTAGGGTTCATCTTGTTGTTGGTCCTCTGGTTAATAGGGGTCTACTACGCCCTCACAGGTAAGCAGGAGCCCGTCCCAATCATAGGGAAGTACGCGGAGCAACTCTAACTAACCAAACTTTACGTTCCTATACTTTTTAAAGGCATCGAGCTCGCTTTTCGTGAGCTTACAGAAGCTTAAGGTCTCACCCTTCTTCATGGAAAGCTTCGTCAAGGAACTCACGCTTATGGGTTCCTCTATCTCCAGGCACTCCGCGAAAGATCTTCCCATAGTTTCTGGAGGTATTGGGACGATGACCTTAGAACCTCCTCCAGCCCAGTAGGTGCTTCCCCACTGGAAATCGTTGCTTATGTTCACGGGACGTGTTCCCACCATTTCGCTAGAAAGGCGTAAAGTCTCGATGGATTGAAGATGATGTCAACTCCCTTCTCACGTAAGATGCTAGCTGGCTCGGGCCGCCACAGACTGGAGCAGATCACGATGCCCACCTTGACCCCCTCGATGTTGAAGACCTTCCAGCTTTTTCCGCACTTGTATCTCTCACTTCGAGCGGTATAGACCTTGCGTTGAACCCCGATACACTTTCCCTCACGGGAGAAGACCTTACAGACATTGTAACCTTCTTCCTCAAAACCAGCTATCAGGTTGATGTCATAACGCTCAGCCAATTCCTCCGGTTCGTCAAAGAAGGGAGGCACCGAAGAAGGGAAGAGCTCTGGAAAGCAAATGAGGTCCGCCCCCTTCCTACTTGCCCTTTCCAACAACTCGGTGAAGTGCTCGTAATTTCTCTCGAGGTTTGTCGTTACCTTCGCTTGAGCGAGGGCGATGAGCATGCACCATCAGTCCCTTATGCCGTCGTCGGTTATCCTGAAGACGACTTCCCCTTCCGGGAGGCAGGGGGAGTCCACCAGCCTGGCTATCCTCTTGTCCTCTCTTCCCTTCCTCAGGTAAACCCTATAAGTGGCAGCGTGAGCCAAGACATGCCCTCCTACAGCCTTAGTCGGGTCCCCAAAGAAGATATCTGGCCTTGCCATGACTTGGTTGGTCACGAACACTGCCAAGTTGAACCTATCTGCGATCCTCTGGAGGGTGTGCAAGTGAGCATTCAGTTTTTGTTGCCTATCCGCCAAGGTCCCCCTTCCTATGTACTCCGCCCTGAACAATCCGGTTAAGGAATCTACCACCACTAATTTAACGGGAATCCCTTCTCTTTCTATCAACTCAGGGATCTTCTCCGCCAACAAGATCTGGTGATCGCTGCTGAAGGCCCTTGCCACCCTTATCCTAGATAAGGCCTCTTCGGGGTCCAATCCAACGGCTTTTGCCATCATGGCTATCCTCCTAGGCCTAAATGTGTTCTCTGTGTCTATCCAAACAGCATAACCTTCCAAGCCCCCTTCCTCCTCCGGGAGCTGAACGTTCACGGAAAGTTGTAATCCCAACTGCGTCTTCCCAGAGCCGAACTCCCCAAAGGCCTCGGTTATCGCTTGGGTTTCCACCCCCCTCCCTCCCAGCAAACGATCTAACTCCTTGCTCCCCGTGGTTATGTAACCTATTTCCTTCCTCCTCTCGAGGAGCTCTGTCCCGCTCATGAAGCCCATCTTCAGACTGCTCCTGGCTGCTTGTATAATCTTCTTAGCAGTCGCCTCCCCTACCCCAGTATCTTCTACGAGTTTGTAGACAGGGGTCACGGCTATGGCCATGACATCGGTGTACCCAGCCTCTTCCAACTTCTCAGCTATCTTATCACCAACTCCTGGTAAATCCCTTATGTTCATCGATGGTTCACCCTCAACTGCTGCTTTTATGTTTTTCCATGGGGCTTCCACAAAGGGAAAGTTTTAAAAATTGTTAACTCTATGGTAGTGACTATGTCCCAAAAACTCTTAAACGCGGTAAGAGAGGCTGTTAGGGTCGTTAAGGACAAGTGGAGGGAAATAGCGCCTGAAGATTACGGAAGCCTCGAACAGAGGCTTAGGGCGGTTGCGGTAATGGAGAGGAGCGGAGAGATGTATCTGAAAGTGGGAGGGATTCAACTAGCTAGTGCGAGGGGTGTTCTCGGTTCGGGAACTCCGTTTAACTACATGATCGAAGTGAGGGATAGGAGGATTTTCCTAAAACCGGGGAGCGGCGTGGCAGTCGGGAGGACAGGTGATGAGTACAGGGCTACTCAATATTTCACGCCAAACATTGTGAGGAGCAAGATGATAGTGGGGAGAGGAATTTCTCCAGTAGTTTCTAGGGTTCAGGGCGTCTTCTATGCGACTACAGAGGGCCCGTTGGTCTTCCTGGAGACAGGAAGGAATGAGACAGAGATAGTCAGTAAGGGATCATCTGTAGTGACTGGGAGCGACTTGGAGAGGCTGTTAGAATAACCTTTTGCTTATTTCTTTCTCTGACCGGAAAGGTTATAAGCCCTCACTACGAAGTCATGACATGATGCCGGGATATTTGGGCAAGATCAGGAAGAGCATAAAGGAAGCCCTACAGGCCGCCAAGGAGGAATGGGGGAAGATAGCACCAGGTAGGCCATTCGAACCTCAAAGAGCGGCTGTGAGCTACGGGAGGGGCATGAGGATCAAGGTGGATGGCAAGACATTCGTAGAGATGTCCCACTTCGTTGGTCTTTACATAGCTAAGGTGGGGAAGTATGTGGAGTTCCTTTCTCCAGGACAAAGCATGGTGGTGGGAAGGGGGGAACAATATTTTGCTCGAATTCTCTCTGAAAAGGGAGAGGTCGTTAGGGAGGGAATGGAACAGAGGGTGTTAGGAGTGTTTCACGTGGCCCAGGATGGCACACTAACTTTCTTAGATATGGGGGACGGAGTAGAAATAGAGGCCGATGTTGTGATGAGACCCTTGGAGCACTTGTTGGAAGAGGGATAAAGCTTTAATCCTTCCCTCACTTCTCTTTTTTATGTGGTTCGTGGGGAGGTGTTATAAGTGTGGTCATCCCATTGCGTTTCGTTCCGGTCAGAAAACGGTTACCTGCAGGAGGTGTTTCAAACGCCTCAGTTGTAAGAAGATAAAGATCCTATACAAAGTGGAGACATCCATGGAGGCCTCTGCTGTGATGAGGGCAATGAAACTAAGGAAACTTCCTTAGGATGGTTATGAAGCCCGTGTGGCCTAACAAGCGATGTTCTGGCCTCAAAACTTTTTCCTTCACCACCCAGTCCCTCTTCAAGATCTCGAAGACGCTCACCTTTATCCACCCCTCTAATCCTTCTAAGAGCTCTTTCACTTGAGTTATGTTTGGAAGGTAAATCGCAAGGGAGGCCCCGGGCTTAAGGGATTTCCTAATGGGTTCCAACACCTCTCTTGGTTCCTTCACGTCCACCACAGCACCATCTAAATCCCTTTCCCTTATGTTCCTCCCATCCTCTTGCCTTATGATCACGTTTTTCACGTTCAAGAGATTCTTGTTCTCCTTTAGGATCTCCACGAACCTCTCATCCCTCTCGTAGGCATATACCCTCCCTTTCTTTCCCACGATCCTGGAGAGATAGAAGGTCATGCCTCCGGAACCAGCTCCTATGTCTGCTACCCTGTCCCCTGACTTTACCCCTAAGTAAGTGACTATGATCCCCACGTCCTTTGGATGGATTATTTGGGGGCCCCTTTTCATCCTCTCGATGAAGTCCAGGTAATTGGGTTCCACGACCAAAAATTTGTGTCCCAAGTGGCTCCTCAGCACCGTTCCCACCCTCGCGCCCTTCAGCTTAACTATCCCCAAATCGGTGCTCAACGCCTTCCTCGTGGTGTGATGGATCCTTCCGTTCTCATCGAGGAGCCACATGAAAAGAGATTAAAGGCCTCGAGTTAAAAGCTTAACCATGAGGGTGGAGTTCGTACCTTACGAGTTCAAAGAGCCCATAGAAAAGGAGCTCCTGGAGAAATTGTTGAGCATGGAAGAAAGGCGCATAGGCATCCTCACTACCGCTCAACACATCTCCCAAGCCTTGGATGTGGTGAAGTTCTTGAACGAGCACGGGAAAGAGGCGATCTTCGGAGGACAAGTGCTCGGTTGCAATTTGGAAAACGTGAAGAAACTCGGGGAAGTAGATTGCTTCCTCTACGTGGGGACAGGCCAATTCCACCCCGCGGGGATCTACATGGCGGGGAGGAAGAGAGTATACGTGTTAAATCCTCTCAGCAAGGCTTTCGGAGTCTTCGACGAGTCGATCATTAAGAAGTACGAGGTGAGAAGGGAAATCGCGAAGCAGGCCTTTAGGGAGGCGAGGAAAGTGGGCTTCTTGGTGTCGGTGAAACCAGGGCAATTTAACCTGAAAAGAGCAATGGAGTTAAAGGAGAAGTTCAAGGACAAAGAGGTTTACATATTCCTCTTTGACACCATACTCCCCGAGGAGCTGATCAACTTTCCTTCCATAGACGTTTGGGTGAATTTCGCCTGTCCCAGGATATTCGACGATTATGAAAGGTTTCCAAAGCCAGTTTTAAATTGGAAGGATATTACAGAGGAAGGCAGTGAGGGAAGGGAGGAATAAGTTATCTGGCGTCAGGAGATATTCTGCTGCTGTCACGATTATGGATACTAAAAAAGCCTTCCAGGGTGAAAAGAAACTCAGTAAGATGGAGAGTGAGATGAGGAAGAAAACCAAGGAACCTTCTAGCGTCTTCTTCCTCCCCCTCTTTCCGTATTTCAGTCCCACTAAAGAGGAGAAGGCGTCCCCAAACGACAACACTAAGATTCCAGGTATGGAATAGGCGTTTTCGAATAAAGCGATGGATAAGAAGCAACCCGCTAGGAAATATATCGCGCCTTTTCCGTATTCTTTTTCCCTCCCGAAGTACCTCAGCGCGTCTGAAATGAGGAAGATTTCCTTCCTCCTAACCAAGGTGTAGAGGGGGATGGACAGGACGATCAAGGCGAAGAGGAGAAAGAGCGTGATCGTCCTGTTCAACATCAGGAAGAGAACTATGCAGATCCCTACCAAGACGTGGAGCCCCTTCCTCCTCTCCTCTTTCTTCAAGTCATAGATCAAACGAACTCCACCTTGTCGATCCTATGTCCATAGATGTTTTGACATATTTTGAAGCTTCCCTTCCCTTCTATCACGATGTTCTCCACGGTCTCACAACTCACTGGGATGT
>QMVD01000016.1 GCA_003660925.1 Nanobdellota archaeon | reverse complement strand
TCCTTCTCATACTTCAGGGTCTGAGGTCTCTTCCCAAACCCCCCATCCTTATACCTTGGAACAACTTCCCTGTGCTCCGCTAATCTCAACATTTCTTCCCTTATGTCTTTCCTGTGGTAATACTCAAGGATCTGAGCGATGTTCATGGAGGATAATCGAAGGGCCACCTGTTGTGTTTATCTGAGTGAAATATCTTTTCTATGAGCTCAGCCACAGAATTCACGAGCTCGTCGTAATACCTTCTTGGGATACTCTCTGGCAAGATCTCAGGGACTTCATTGAAGGCATCTATGAGATAAGCTTGATTATTTTGATCGATCATCCACTCCACGGAGTTAAGGTCATAATCCAAGACCTCGTTTAACCTCTTGGTCCACTCCTCTATCTTCGGGAGTAAGCCCTTGATCTGGGAATAATCATCTTCTAAATACCTTCGAGAGGAGGGGTCATACCTAACAAGGATCACCTTCTCGTGTCCAATGGAATAGGCCCTGTACATGAGTTTGGGCTCTATCTTCTCCTGGACCAGAATAGTGTATTCGTCCCTCAAGCTCCTGTAGAGTTTATCCAACTCCTCTGGCGTATTCACCTCGTAAACATCCTTCCAAGCGTACCCATCATGGGGTTTCATAACAAGGGGGAACTTTAATTCGGGGAGAATGTCCTTGACGTCGGTGAGGACTATCTCTTGGGACATGTCGTACTCCACATTCTCTTTCGGAAGGACCAAGGTTTTAGGGTAGGGGATCCCCAGGCTTTGACATAGATTCAACTCTATGAGCTTGTCATCGCAGATGTTAGAAAAGGGGTTGTTTATGACATAGGTGCCATTTAAGGAAAGCACTTTCATGATGGCCCTCAGGAACTCATCGTACATGCTCTGTCTATCAAAGATCACTCTGTAATCGCTTTTGGTAGGAATTCTCTGATACCCAAACCAAACATATTCAACCTGATACCCCTTCTCCTTCAGCTTGTTGAGCACATCTCTGGAAAAGACCTCTTTCTTATCATCTAGAATACCGATCTTCATGTTTAAACCTCGGGAGGAGGATATAAAAATCATTCGCTCTCTATCCTAGGAGCAAGGATGAATATGAGGTCTATCTTATCGAGAGCTTTGTATTCCAGTTGCAGGGGATAGTCCGTACTAAACCTCATGATCAAACTATCCGCCAAAGAGGAAGCCTTCATCATCTTCCCCAAGTAGTCCAGGCTGTACTTGGCTTTGCCTTCGCCCTCCATAGAAATAAGGCCTGGCGTATCTTTATTGAGTTCCATTGAGAACTCTTGGGAATCCCCAGAAGCCCTTATGAGGAAAGTGTTTCCGCTCAACTCCAAGGTGACGGCATCCGAGACCATGCTCGCGTCTTTTATGGCGTCTTTGAGGACCTCCACGTCTAGCTCCACCTTACATTTAAACTCTAGTTCTGGGACTTTCTGAGATTCACCTAAAGGCTCTATCAAAGGAAGGGAAAAGCTCCTTATCGCGTTCCCCTTAAAGGTTATCTTCAACCTGTTTTCCTCCAGGGTCAGTTCCATCTTGTCTGTGGCCTTCGCTCTCCTCAACACCTTCATGAAATCCTCAAGATTAAGTGTCAAGCTCTCGCCATTGACCTCATAAACATCAAAGACCGAGTTGAAGATCGTGAGGATGACCATGGAAACGCCAGCAGGGTCCATTGCTCTGAACCTTATGGCGTCCTTTTCTAATACGAAAGAACCCTCAGTTATGAGCTCACCGACCGACTCTATAGCGTTCTTGATTATGCTCGGATTTGACGTGACTAGCCTCATAAGCTAATTAGACGGAGGTCGTGTTTAAATCTTTTTCCTCAATAAGCCATGAGCCTGCTTATCAGGATGAAGAAGAAGCCTAAGAGGACGAGGATGATCTCAAGCGTCAAGGAGAAACCGGCCACGTTGAAGCTCATGTCTGGGAGAGAAAAGGGAAGGGAAAGCATCCCCGCCTTGTTGGCGTAGGAAGCTCCACCAATTAAGAGGATGAGTAAGCCAAGGAGGAGGAACTTTGTCCTCCCGCCCATCATGAACTGGGCCTTCATGTTTAGTTATCACCTTTCTCTCTTTTTAACTTTTCCCTGAGCTTCATGTATTCTCTGTATAACTCCATATCCAACCCTTGCATGGATTGCACTAAATAAGACCTTATCTCTCCTTCCCCTATCACAGATCCTATCACCCGTATTGGTTCTCCAGGCCGGATGGACTCGAGGACTTCATCGTTGGGAACTAAGATGGTGGCCTGTCCCGTCCCGTCATCCAAGATGATGTAACCCGTTTCGCTCTTAGAGACCACTAGACCCACTACAGAGACTTTTTCCCCCTCTCGCATGTCCTTTATGAATCTGGGCCTCGCGTGTTCCATAGTTTCCAAATATGTTCTTCCCCTTTAAAAATCAGTGATATTCCCTCCAGACGTGGCCACACTTCTTGCATTTATAGAACCTTGTAGGAGGTTCGTCGCTAGCCCTCGTCTGTTCTATCCAGAAATAGGCCCTCTTATGACCACACTTGGGACATTCTTCCTCGACTGTAGGCAAGGTGGGCTTTCTCTCGCCGATCAGGGTTATCTTGCTCTTCTGGGTGCTCTTCTCCACCAATTTTCCAGAGAGGTTGTAGTAGGCCTTGCACCTCCTGCAGTAGAACAGTTTCTTCCCTTTTTTCTCCTTTGGGATCAACAGCGAACCGCACTTCTCGCAAAACATCTGGAGAAGATGTTTTGTTTCCCTATTTAAACTTTTCCTTCGAGGGTTCTGTTTAGTCCTCACCTTCTCAAGTGTTTGAAGTAGTAGAGCCACGCGAACCAAAGGAACCACAACAGCCACGAGTAGTCGCCTGTCCTAAACGCGTTAAACCCCAAGAATCCGAGGAATCCTAAGAAGCCCCTCATCCATCTCTTCTCTCTCACTTTTTATCACCCAGGCCCAAGGCACCTCGTGCATCCCTCCACAATTTGTAAAGAGTGTAGAAGGGATAGAAGGCAGCGAAGAGGTAGGGTACCAAAAGAGGGGCTGAAAAGCGAGGATCAGAACTGTTCAACTCATAGCTCCTGAACCAGTTGTAAGCGCCTTCTAGGAGAGAACTCAACCCGATGAAGCTCATCACCCCTACCTCGCAATAGGTGCTCTTCCTCCCCAGCAACTTCGAGACATATTTGTCCACGAACTTCGAGAGGAGATAGGCTGACAAGATGGAAGGTAAGTAGAAGCTCAGGTATTCGAGGACCAACCCTCTCTCGATCCCGAACCTCGTCACCAACTTCCTCGCGAGTTCATTCCCTTCCCTCCAAATCGCGTCCTCATGACGATGCATGTAAAGGGCGGTCGTGGAGAGGTCCACTAGGGAAGAGGTTAAGGCGAACTCGAGGCTTTTCGGTCTCTCCCTTGAGCCCATGAGTTAAGAAGTGAGAAGAAACTTAATAAAATTTAATCCCCCTTTCCTAAATATGAGGGTCGCTTTCCCAACTGAGGACGGAAGGAGGATCTCGGAGCATTTCGGCAGGTCCAAGTACTTCCTGATCTATGACACGAAAACGAAGGAGAAGAAGTTGGTGGAAAATCCCCATGGAGAGGGACCCGACGTCGTGGGACACGCGAAGCTCCTTAATCTCTTACTAAGGGAGGAAGTCTCAAAGGTCATCTGCTGGAACATTGGGGTGAGGATGAGGGAGGACTTGAAGAAGGTGGGGATAAAAGTGGAATTCACCGACGAGTTGGACATCTCTAGATGCCTAGGAGATAAAACATGAGGGTCCTAGGAAGGCCCAATAATGGGATCCTGAAGACTGCCTTTCCAACTATCTGCTCCTGGGTTATGTTCTTTTCTATGGGCAATATCTCGGAGTTAGCGTCCCCCTTGGTGGTGTAGTAGCACTCCTCCTCGCAATCGACCTTCACCACCCTGTGGACCAAACTATAACTTAAACCACGAGGATAAAACACTATGACATCCCCGACCTCGATGTCATGGGTAGGGACCACGATGACGGCATCGCCGACGTTTAACCCATTTGGGAAGGGAAAGTCCTCGACGCTCATGTTCCTCTCGGAGAACCACCGGTAGTAGGTGTATTCTACGCCATTACCGTGTTCCATGCTGGGCGAGAGGACCGCAACTATATCCTTCCATCCCATCAAAATCAGGAAGCCAGGATAAATTATGAATTTCAAGGCGATGAAAGACAGGGCGAAGAAGGCCACATAGCTCGGTATGCTTTCCTCTTTGAACAGGAACTCATATATCCTCTTCAGGTTCACCTTTTACATAAACATGGGACATAATTTAAGCTCTTCCATGGCTCTCCCCGAGCACTATCCCCGAAGCGATGATGTGTGCCACCCTCAGAGGTTCTGGCATGTTTCCCCTCTTAGTACTTTTCCTTATGACCTGCTCCGCAATTTCCGGCTCAACGCCGTAGCATTGAAAGAAGATCTTGCCACACTTCCTGACCTCCCCCGCCTTCCTCAAAATCTCCATCCTTTTCTCGCCATCCTTAAACCTACGGAGGGCTCTCTCTATGGCTTTCATATTAGGCATCCTTCTTATCACAACGATGATTGGGATCTTCAACGCTCGGTACAATTCTTCAACGTCTACTACATTGAACCCTCCGAGGGCTATGCCATCCAACATGATGAACCTTATCTGATGTCTCTGATTGCTTCCCTTCACCATCTTTACTAACTTCTCGGTCGCATCGTTTCCATCACACTCTACCTTGGTGGACAGCAAACCGTCCAAGGAGTCCTTTCCCCTGAAAACAACGCCGACGACAAGAACCTCTTCTCCGGGCTTGAACTTATCGAATGGTCCGTCATCTACGCCTAAGATCCTCACCTCTGGTTTTACAACTTTAATGCTTCCCATTCCCTAATTAATTCCTTGATCGCCTTTTTTATAACTGTCCTTGGGCTTCCTTTTTTTACCCTCACCAGGAACACGACGAAATCGTCCAAAGGATGTTCTTTCCTGTAAGCGACGAAATCCGCTTTCTCAGCAAGTTTCTCTCTCAACATGTTCATGAGGGTATGGTCTTCCCCATAGATCTTAAGCTTGAGCTCGTCCTTATCTTCCTTAAGAACCTCGATTTTCATGGGGAACCTCAGAGCATCTCATTTTAAAAATCTTTACCCGCTCCTCGGGTAGACCCTCACGCCTTTCTGGGTTATCTTGAAGGGGAATAACCCTTTCTTGTGGTTCGTGCGCCTCATCTTTACTACCTGAAGGCTTCGGTCGAATTCGCCCCCCAACCCTCCAAAGTGAAGGACTATCAAACCATCCGCTATGAATTCCTCCACGCCAAATCTAGAGTATCCCTTCTCCGCTGGGATCTCTGAGGTGAAGATGGCAGTGCACCCTGCATTTTTCACCTCCCTCGAAAGCTCCCAAATGCGCTTCCTGAACTCATATTTGTTCTCCAAGTAAAAGCCTAATCCAGAGATAGAGTCTATCACCAATCTCTTCACGTTGTGGAGCTTCAGGAGGCTAGTGAGTTCCTCTTTGAACTTATCATATTCGAAAGGGGAGTAGTGTTTTATCACCAATTTCTTCTTCTTTATCAAGTCCTCAAGGTCCCATCCAAAATTTCTTGCATCTCTTATCAAATCGTCTTCCGTTTCCTCGAAGGAGATATATAAGCCGTTTTCGCCCTTCGTCGCTCCATGGTACAAGAATTGTAAGCAGAAAGTGGTCTTTCCTGTCCCAGGCCCCCCCGAGAGAAGGATGATGCTGCTCACCTCGAACCCGCCGCCCACCAATTGATCTAGGCCAGGAATACCCGTGCTTATGCGAATGGACATAGGAAGATTATAGCTTGAAACATTTAAAAAACTACTGGGGGTTATTAGAGCATGAAGCTTACCCCTTTTGGGTGTGGAGACGAGATCTGGGAGGACCCAAAAGAAGCTGTGGAAAAGTTCTTGAGATCCGAAGGAGAAAGGGATGAGAATTACATCAAAGTAGGTGAGAAGTTGATGGGAAAAGAGAAGTTCAGAAGATTCCTACACGAATTCTTCCTTGAGTTCACCAAGAAAAAATTGAGAGAGGCGTATACGCCTGATTCGTTGATCTCTCACCTGGTGAGTTCAATAGAAGAGATCGATAAGATGCTCAACACACTATACGAAAGGTTGAGGGAGGTCTACGGGCTCATGAGACCCAGGGATGTTAGGAGTGTAGAGAGCATGGAGAAGCTCCTCAAGATGGCGAAGAGGGCTAAAGGACCGGATGATTTGGGATCAAGAGTTGACCCGAGAGTTATCAATTATTACGTCGGTCTCATGGAAGAGCTAATGAGGGTGAGGACAAAGATCGTGAAAGAAATAGATGAACTGATGGAGGAGAGAGCTCCAAATTTGAAGACACTCGCCGGTGCCTTGTTAGGGGCAAAGTTGATTTCTTTGTCGGGCTCCTTGGAAAATCTGGCAAAACTCCCAAGTTCGACCATCCAACTTTTAGGGGCTGAAAGAGCGTTGTTCAGACACTTAACGAGAGGAGCAAAACCACCAAAACATGGTATCCTCATCCAACACCCACTAGTAGCGAGGGCAAAGAAAAAGGGAAAGGCTGCGAGGAGCTTAGCAGCTAAGATAGCGATAGCTGCGAAGGTAGATTACTTCGGCGGGGAGTTCGTTGGAGATAAGTTGCTAGAAGAGTTGGAGGAAAAGGAGTATGTTTGAGGGCATTTACAAGTTCGGGAAGCACTTGTTCACCCTCAACCTATCCCCTGGGTTCAGGGTCTACGGCGAGAAGCTCGTGAAGAAGGGAAGAAAGGAATATAGGCAGTGGAACCCCTACAGGAGCAAGTTGTGTGCTGCCATCTTGAAGGGGATCAAGGAGATAGGGATAAAACCAAGTGATAAGGTGTTGTACCTGGGAGCGGCGAGTGGAACCACAGCATCCCACGTCTCAGATATAGTTGGAAAGAACGGTTACGTGTTCTGTTTGGACATCGCGCCTAGGGTCGTGAGGGACTTGGTGATGGTTTGTGAAAAGAGGGAGAATATGTTCCCTCTCCTGGCTGATGCGAATAAGGTGGAAGAATACGAGAACTTGATACCTCAATGCGACGTCATTTATCAGGACATCGCTGCCCCCAATCAAGTGGAGATCCTCTTGAAGAACTCGAGGTTCTTGAAGAAAGGAGGATATGTATTGCTCGCTGTCAAAGCAAGGAGCATAGACGTGACCAAGAAACCGAAGGACATATTTAAAGAAGTGGAAAGAGAATTGGAGGAGCACTTGAGCATCATTGATAGGAAAAGGTTAGAGCCCTTCGAAAAAGACCACATGTTCTACGTGATGAGGTTTTAGAAAAGATTTTTAATTGGAATGTTCCAATAAAAGAGTATGAAATACGAAAAGCCGACTGATGTGGAAAAGCTTTACATTCTCGCCATCGTCGTCATGGGTATCTGTGGGCTGGCTCTGTTCTATGCTGCCATAAACATGCCCACCATCGAGGGTCCGTGGCAGACCATAACAGCGGTGATGAGCTGGATAAACGTCATGGTGCTCTTGGTGTTGGGAGCGGAGCTCGAGGGCATAAGGGAAAGGATGAAGAGGAAGTGAGTCTTTTTCCCTTTCTGAATTTTTAGGGGATCGGCTAGTCTTCCAGGGTAAACTTTTTAAAAGAACCAAAAGTTCTTTAATTCAGCCAACTTTCTGAGAAGGGGGTGCTCAAATATGAACGGGGAAAAGATAACACAACCGATTTTGATACTTCCCGAGAACTACTCTAGGATCATCGGGAAAGACGCGCAAAGGACCAACATAATGGCAGCTAGGGTGGTGGCGGAGACGGTTAGGACCACCCTGGGGCCGAAGGGAATGGACAAGATGTTAGTGGACTCTTTGGGAGACATAACCATCACCAACGACGGGGTCACCATCTTAGAGGAGATGGAGATAGCCCATCCAGCAGCGAAGATGTTGGTGGAGGTCGCGAAGACGCAGGAGGAAGAAGTAGGAGATGGAACCACCACCGCAGTGGTAATCGCTGGAGAGTTATTGAAGCAGGCATCAGAGTTGTTGGACCAAGAGATACATCCAACCATAATCGCCAAGGGTTACAGGATGGCAGCGGACAAGGCAGAGGAGATCTTGAATCAGTTCGCCATAGACGTGAAGCCCAATGACAGGGGGACCATGGAAAAAATAGCCATAACCGCCATGACCGGGAAGAGCGCGGAAATGGCCAGAGAGAAGCTGGCGAAGTTGTTGGTGGAAGCAGTAATGCAGGTGACTGAGGAGAAGAACGGAAAAAGGACGATAGACTTGGACAACATAAAGATAGAAAAGAGGACAGGAGGAGGCATAGATGACACAGAACTAATTCATGGGATCGTGATAGATAAGGAAAGAGTTCACTCCGACATGCCAAAGGCAGTCAAGAACGCGAAGATTTTATTGATAGATACCGCGATAGAAGTCAAGGAGACGGAGACGGATGCACAGATAAGGATAACCTCTCCAGAGCAACTCCAGGCGTTCCTAGAGCAGGAAGAGAGGATGCTGAGGGACATGGTGGAGAAGATAAAGAAAAGTGGGGCGAACGTGGTGTTCTGCCAGAAAGGAATCGATGATCTCGCCCAACATCTCTTGGCGAAGGCAGGGATATACGCTGTCAGGAGGGTGAAGAAGAGCGATATGGAAAAGCTGGCTAAGGCGACTGGGGCGAGGATAGTGAGCGACTTAGACGACGTGGAGAAGAAAGACTTGGGATATGCAGGAGTAGTGGAGGAGAGGAAGTTCGGGGAAGACGCACTAACTTTCGTCATGGAATGCAAGAATCCAAAGGCGGTGACCATACTTGTCAGGGGCGGAACGGAACACGTGATAGATGAGATCGAGAGGGCAATAGAGGACGCGCTGGGGGACCTAGCCTCAGTGATAGAATGTGGAAAAATAGTGCCAGGAGGAGGGGCACCGGAAATAGAGGTAGCGAAGCACCTTACGGACTTCGCGGAGAAGTTGTCGGGAAGGGAGCAATTGGCAGTGAAGGCCTTCGCTAAGGCTTTAGAGATAATCCCGAGGACCTTAGCGGAAAACGCAGGGTTAGATCCCATAGACATGCTAGTAGAACTCAAGGCGTCCCACGAGTCAGGGAAGAAGAACTATGGATTGGATGTGTTCGAGGGAAAGGTAGTGGACATGTTGGAAAAAGGAGTAGTGGAGCCACTGGAGGTCAAGACGCAAGCGATAAAGTCAGCGAGTGAAGCGGCCATAATGATTTTGAGGATAGACGACGTGATAGCAGCGAGCCAGAAGGAGGAGAAGGGCCCAAAGATGCCTGAAGGCGAGGAAGAGTACTAAAACTTTTTAACTACCTTCTTTTTAATTTATGTATGCCAAAACCCGACATAAACACCATTCTCAAGCGCATAGAGGAGTTGGAGAAGAAGACTCAAATCCTGGAACATTTTGAGGAAGCCATAAACAAGCTAAATGAGCAAATAGAAAAGATGGTGACCATAAGCATAAATCTACAAGCGAAGATGACAGAGCTAATGATAAAGATGACCGACCTCGTGGAGGGAGTTAATGAAATGGTGGGATTGCTGAAGGAGGCGAGTGAAGTAGAGTTGGAACAGTTGAAAGAGGCAGGAGTCACTTTGAATGTAGGTCCTCTGATAGAAGAGGTGAAGAAGTTACAGGAACAGAACAAGGAGATGGTCAAGGCCTTAAAGGGGTTGGAGGGATATTTTAAGAAGATGTACACTAGGGAGTTGATAACTAAGGCTGTTAAGGGATATGAGGAAGGCTACGTTCTTTGAGAAGAAAATATTTAAATCGATAGGATGTTGTTAAAAACCATGAACAAGAAAGGTATAACCCCTGTGGTGGCGATAGTGTTGTTATTGATGATGACCGTGAGTTCTGCTGCTGCAGCATACTACTGGATGACCACCATTCAAAGTGATTTACAGAACAAGGTGGCCCAAAACATCCAGTCAACCGTGGGGAGCGCCGCTTCCTTAAAGATAGATGCCGCGGAGTGTAACGGCACTAGCGATAATGTGAAGGTTTACTTAAGAAATCCTGGGGACACGGATATAACTGACTTAAAAGTATATGTCTACAGCGCATCGACAGGTGCGCTGATCAATGGGGCAGACTTGACTCCTTCCTCATTGAGCGGAGGCGCAACGGGATCCGCATCTGCAACCGTCTCTGGGATAGACCCGGACACCTCTTACAACATAAAGGTGGTGGGGAGTCCAAACGTGGAGGCAACCGCAACTGCCAAGTGTGTATCATAAGGATAAAACCTTAACTTTTCAATTGATGCATATGAGAGTAAAAATGATAGGTGAGAAGGGAATAACCCCCGTTGTCGCTACTGTCTTACTTCTGATGATGACCGTAAGTGCTGCTGCGGCAGCCTATTATTGGATGACGACTATTCAAAGTGACTTACAAAACAAAGTCGCACAGAACATTCAATCCACAGTAGGGACCACAGCAGCCCTTAAGATAGATGCTTCCTCGTGTAGCACGTCCCAAGTGACCGTTTATTTGAGGAACCCTACTGACACCCAGATAACCGACTTGAAGATCTTCGTCTACACCATGGACGGTTCTCTTCAGGGGGAGGCTACTTCGCTGAGCCAAGATTACGTGAATGGAGACAGTACTGCAACCGTCACAGGCTCCATCAGCCTGACTAGTGGCGAGAGTTACAACATAAAAGTGGTAGGGAGTCCAAACGTGGAGGCAACCTCAACTTGTAAGGTGCCGTAAAGATGAGATCACAGTCCACTGTCGTCAGCAGCGTTTTAATATCTGGGATCATCATCGCCATTGTCGGGATGGTCTACGTCTGGGGGACTCCTCTGGTCCAAAAGAGTTCTGACAAGGCGAACATAGATGGCATAAGGAGCAGTATGGAGGACATCAATGAGCTCATCCTGGACGTGGCGAGCACGGGGACCATGAGGAAGTATGACATAAACGTGGGCGCCAACGATGAGCTCAGGGTAACTGAAAAAGGGATCTTTTACCAGACCTACACCTCTGTCCCCATAATCTCCTCCGCGGAGTGGACCCCCTTGAACACCTATGAGTTGGCCTTCGAAAGGGAGAATAACCTGATAATCACTGATGGTGTAAAGAATGACGCCACATCTTGTGTTTCCCACACAGGAGATATAAAATATAAAAGGGTAAACATAACGCTAGAGACCGGAAAGAGAGAATTTGATGTAGTCGTCTTCGACAGAGGAAGCGGATACGACTACGCTTGCATATCTGATGACGCTACCAATATAGATTGTGCGAACGATTGTCAG
>QMVD01000015.1 GCA_003660925.1 Nanobdellota archaeon | reverse complement strand
CCTCCAAAACCCCACATCCGGACCGTCTCGCGACGACCCGTTCAGTTTGCCCTGTTCCCCTTTCGCTCGCCGCTACTCAGGGAATCGCTATTGCTTTCTTTTCCTGCGGGTACTAAGATGTTTCAGTTCCCCGCGTTCCCCCTCCCTTGCGGGAGTGCTGAGGGGACTCCCATTAGGGGATCCCGGGTTCTAAGGCTGCGTGCGCCTCCCCCGGGCTTATCGCAGCTTGCCACGCCCTTCTTCGGCGCCTGAGCCGAGCCATCCACCCAACAGCGTCTTTCGCCTGTTCTGTGCGCGGCATTCATCTTGATCATGCCATCACATAGAGAGCACTTAACTCCCTATGCTCATCCAAGTTCTCAGAAATCGTCAGCCTGAAAGCATCATCGATTATCCTCACGTACTCATGTGTATAGGAGAACTTTCGGTCCCTTTATAAAGTTTATGTTTCCGAATAGCATAACTTCTCTATTTTCTTCATGATCCTCTCCATCCTCTCCTCGCACATCTCCAACGCCTTCAACCTCTCTGGATTGTCCTTGCTCCTCTCTTTCAAATCCCTGAGCCTCTCCTGAAGGGAGACGAATCGATCTCCCTTGAAGTGGAAGTCCGCGTAAATGAGGAGCTCATCTTCTATATTCCTCGGGGAGAAATCCCCCCTCATCCCCCTCAACTCAGCTATCTCATTCGCGATGCCGTGCCTCTCCACGATCTTCGCCATGTCATTTAATCCATGTTCCCTCAACATCTTCCCGCTCTCGAAGGGATGTAAGACCTGATCCCTTTCTTGACATCTTGCCCTGCCTATGTCGTGGAGTAACCCCACGATCCTCATCTTCTCGGGGTCTATCCCCAACTCCGGGTGGAGCTTCGAGGGCTTGGAACATATCTCGTACAGGAAGTCGGAGACCGCCTTAGAATGGCTGAACGTGGAGGAGCCTTCCTCGAAGTACTTCTTCAACAACTTCAAAGCCTCTTCATAAGTAATCATGAGGGAGGAAGGAATTTCCAAATTTTTATAAACATCCCTCACGAATTCATATGAAGATGGGGAAGATTGGGATCATAGGATATGGCATTTACCTTCCTTCTTTTAAGGTGAGGGTAAGAGAGGTCGTCAAGGGAAGGATCAAGAAAGATAACGAGCAACAGGCGGAGAGGGCGGAGAGGGGGTTGGGCCTCCTTTACAAGAGCATGACAGGGCCTGGAGAGGACACCATCACCATGGCGACAGAGGCCGTTAAACGGGCCCTGAAGATGGCCGAGGTTCCTCCTTCGGAGATAGGTTCTTCATTCGATAGGAAGGGGGTTCTCTGCGTTGGGACGGAATCCAAGGTCTACGATGTCCTGACGGACGCGAAGCACGTGAAAGCCTTCTTGGGCATGGGACCCATGGTGTTGGAGGTGGATATGGAGAGCGCCTGCGATGCTGGCCTGAAAGCAGTCTCCCTAGCTTGGAATGCTGTCAAGGCCGGAAGCGCTAGATATGGAATGGGAGTAGGGGTAGACATAGCCTTGGGACCTCCAGGGGACGATTTGGAATTCGCTTGCGGGGCAGGAGGATCCGCCTTCGTGGTGGGCAAAGGTGATTTAGTGGCTTCCATAGAGTACATGACTCCTCACTCCGAATTAGCTAGGGATTTCCTGAGGCCTGCGGGCCAACCCTTCCCCTTACACTTCGGCCCAGTGACCAAGAGGTCATATCTCTACAGCGTGCTGAACTGTCTCGCCCTCCACATGGAGGAGGGGAGCTTAGATTGGGATGAGATAGACCACTTCGTGACCCATCAACCCAACTTCTACT
Source organism: Nanobdellota archaeon (assembly GCA_003660925.1). GTDB lineage: Archaea > Nanobdellota > Nanobdellia > B33-G15 > B33-G15 > B33-G15. The sequence goes on along the minus strand of QMVD01000015.1, from coordinate 11,252 downwards.
TGCCAGGGAGGAAACTTCCTAGAATACTGGCAGGAAAGGACAAGGAGTTCACCTTAGAAGACCTCCTGAATCCGAACTACTTTGATGATGTCAAGGAAGTAAAGGAGAGGTTGAGGATTAGTGTGGAAGAATATAAAGAGAAGACCAGGTACAGCTTCGTTGTCCCAGAGACGGGAAACGTGTACGCTGCCTCAACTTGTACAGGACTCGCTAGGATCCTAGACAACGCGAATCCCGGAGAGAAGATAGTAGCAGTGTCCTTTGGTTCCGGCCACTCGAGCACAGCAGCTACTTTTTTGGTGGAGGATGGGGTAGATAAGAGGAAAAGGGTGGAAGGAGTCGAGGAGTTGATAAGGAGGATGAAGGAGGTCAATTTTAGGGCATATGATAACTGGTTCACCAGCAGGATAAGGAAGATCTTCAGGCCAGACATGAGATTCGTGGCGGAGTACGTGGAACCCTTGGGTGAAGATAAGGTCAGCGTGGAGATATGTCCGGAATGCGACCTCTTGTTCTATCCCCCTAAGCCACACCCCTTGCTCCACGAGTGCCTCTGCGATGTGCCGAAAGAGAACATCAGCATCCCTTCCAGGGCAGAGGTGAAGGTGAGGAAGCTCTCCAAGAGGGAGAGGCTTTCTTTATTGAGGAACCCGAAGCGCGTGATGAGGAGGCTTTACGAGAAAGGGAACGTACCAGTGGTGGAGGTGGGAAAGGGATTCGAGGGAGAGGTTGAAGCGACGGTCAGGAGGATTTACAAGGATGGTGGCTTGATAACCTACGCTCCGGTTTATCGCCCTGTTTGAAAAACTTTTATATAATCTAGGAATCGCTTCTCTGCATGATAGAGGTCTTTTACAACTCCATAAGGTGGGACTTGAGGGAAAAACCCCCTAGGAATAGTTGGATCAATGTCGTTCGACCTACCGAGGAAGAAGTGAATAAACTGAAGGAGATGTTCAACCTCCCCGACTTCATGTTCTCCTCTTTAAGGGACATGGACGAGCAGTCGAGAACGGAGAGATATAAGAAGTTCAGGTTCATCATCGTGAGGACCCCGCAGAAGAGGTCCAACGGGGAGAGAGTGGAGTACTTCACGGTTCCCTTGGGCATAATCATATCCGACGAGTACCTGATAACTATATGCTTCAGCGAGAATGACGTGATCGAGAAGCTCAGGAGGAGCAAGTTCAGCACTGCCAAGAAGATAAGGACCACCTTGAGGATCCTCTACATATCCGCGAGGCTTTACTTAGAGTACCTAAAGGAAATCAATAGGGAAACTCATATCATTCAAGAGGAGCTGAGGCGCTCCATGAGGAACGAGGAGCTCTTCAAGTTGTTGAGGTTGGAGGAGGCCTTGGTTTACTTTAACACCTCCCTGAGGTCCAATCAGCTTTTGATAGAGAAGTTGACGAAGAGTAAGGTATTCACCAGGTACTCTCAGGATAAGGAGTTGCTAGAAGACGTGATCGTGGAGAACCAACAGGCGTTGGAGATGACCAACATCTACTCAGACATCCTCGGGGGGATGATGGACGCCTTCGCCTCCATCATATCGAACAACTTGAACATCGTGATGAAATTCCTCACTTCGGTGACCATAATCTTGATGATTCCCACCTTGATCTCGAGCTTCTATGGGATGAACGTCGCCCTCCCCTTCCAACGCTCCCCCAACGCTTTCCTCATCATCCTCGGGCTCTCTATGCTCTTTTCGATCCTCGGGATGATACTCTTCTGGAAGAGGGAACTCTTTTGAGGCAAGCTCTTATGAAACCGAGGAAGAGCGGGTGGGGCCTCAGAGGTCTGCTTTTGAATTCAGGGTGAGCTTGAGTCGCCACGAAGAACCTGTGACCTGGGATCTCCAAGAATTCCATGAGGTTCCCATCAGGACTTCTCCCGGAGAAGAGGAGTCCCGCTTTTTCCAACACCTTCACGTATTTCGGGTTCACTTCATACCTGTGCCTGTGCCTCTCCTCCACCACTTCTTTGCCGTAGAGTTTGTGAACCAAACTGCCTTTCTTCAAGACTGCTGGCCAGGAGCCGAGCCTCATGGTGGCCCCATACATCTTCTTTTCTATCAATTCCTTCTGCTTAGGGATGATATCTATCACGGGATGGGGGGTTTTGGAATCTATCTCAGTGGTGTGGGCTCCTTTCAACCCGCAGACGTTCCTGGCGAACTCCACTACGGCTAACTGCATCCCAAAGCACAGACCCAAATAGGGGACATCATTTTCCCTACAATATCTTATCGCCTCTATCTTCCCTTTTACACCAGTGCTTCCGAAACCGCCAGGGACTATGACCCCATCGAAACCCTTCAAGATCTCCTCTGCTCCCATCCTCTCTATGTCTTGAGAAAATACTTGGACGATCTCAGGCTTTGCTCCCAAGTGATAAGAGGCGTGTTTTATGGCCTCCAAGACCGAGAGGTAAACGTCCTTGTGCTCTGCTTTCCCGTACCTCACGTACTTTCCGACGATGGCAACCTTCACTTTTTCCCTTGCTTCATCTATCTTCCTCACGAAATCTTCCCACTCCCTCAAATCTCGACCCTTCCTCTTCAACCCCAACTTCTTCAAGAGCTTGTCGGTAAACCCCTGCTCCTCGAAGAGGAGAGGCAACCTATAGATGGAGTCCAGATCGGGGTTGTCTATGATGTTCTCTCTCTTCACGAAGCAATTCTTCGCGATCTTCTCGATCCTAGGTTCATCCAAACCGCTCTCCGATCTGGCCACTATGAAGTCCGGGAAGATACCTACTTCCCTGAGCTTCGCCACAGCATGTTGGGTGGGTTTTGTCTTAAGCTCTCCCACATTCCTCAGGAAGGGGACATAAGTCACCATCACGGTCACGGAAGGATATTCCATCGCTAAGCTCCTGGCAGCGTGAAGGAAGACGAGGTTTTCCACGTCCCCCGTCGTCCCACCTATCTCCACCAAGGAGACTTCATATCCTTTGGAAGCTATGAGGATCCTCCTCTTGACCTCATTCGGGATGTCAGGTATGACCTCCACGTCCCTCCCACCGTACTCTAACGCCCTCTCTCTCCTTATTACCTCCAAGTAAACTTGTCCCGTGGTTATGTTGTTCATCTTCGGGAGGTCCATGTCGAGGAACCTCTCATAGGTCCCGAGATCCTGATCTATTTCCCCACCATCCTCCGTCACGAAGACCTCCCCGTGTTCGGTAGGCCTCAGGGTCCCAGCATCCACGTTGATGTATGGGTCTATCTTAATAGCAGTCACCTTGTATCCAGACTTCTTGATCAAGTATCCTATGGAAGCAGTGACCACTCCCTTCCCCAATCCCGAAAGAACTCCACCCACGACGAAGATGAAGCGGGGCATGTGAAAAGTGGACGAAGGGGATTTAATAAAGTTGTCGGTGATCTAACCCAGCAACTTGGGATCCTTCCTTATCTCCTTTTCCAGCACAAAGGGGAAGGTCAAGGTCGTCACCAGAGAAGTGACCACCAGGACCGAGAAGACCTCAAGGGGAAGCAATCCGTTTCCCAATGCCATCAGAGCTATCACTAATTCTACGGCCCCTCTTGAATTCATGGCCCATCCTATCACGTACAACTGCTTCCAACCAAGCCTTGAAAGGGGTTTGATGGCCATCGTCCCGACTATCTTTCCGATGAAGGCTATGAAGATGGTTCCCACCAAGAGGGAGGGGTTCACGAACAGGCTTTGGAGGTTGAAGTTCAGCCCCACGTTGGCGAAGAAGAAGGGGGCGAGGAAGGCCAGGGACAATAATTTGAAGCTATCCAAGATGTCTTCCTCCTCTTTCTTCTTTACTTTCCTCATGGAGAGTTGCATGAGGATGCCTCCCACGAAGGCCCCGATGACAGAGCCTAAGGAGAATAGTTCGGAGAGGGCAGCCAGACCCATCATGAGGATCAGGACGAGGAGGAAGAGGTCCACATCCGTTTCCTTCCTCTCCACGTACTTCAACAACCTCGATATAACCTTCGCTAGTAAGAAGAAGAGGAAGGCGAATACGAGGAGGTTAAGGGGCAACATCACCAATTCTTCCGTGCTCCCCGTCTGGGCCAACGCGGTTACGAAGGATAAACCAAGTATCTCTATCAAATCGTCAAAGGCACCAGCCCCCACCATGATGGCCCCCAGCCTCGTATCCAACGCATTGAGGTCCATGAGGACCTTCACTTTCGTCCCTTCCGATGTCACGGCCAGAGCGATGCCAAAGACCAGGGAGAGGGTGAGGGGATCAAAACCTTGGGAGGAGAAATAACCTCCGAAGAAGAAGTAAACGAAGAGGAAGCCGAAGATGAATGGGAAGAAGGCGGAGGAAAGGGCGATCAAGATCGCATCTCTAGCATTCTCCAAGATTTTCTTGAAATCTATCTCCAAGCCGGCGAGGAACAGGAGGGAGAGGATGCCTAGTTGTGATAACAAGTCTATGAGGGAGAAGCTTTTGGGATCGAAGAGGAAAGACCTTATCAGGGGCAAACCAAGGACGATGCCCGCTGAGATCTGACCGACGATGATGGGGATCCTTAACCTCCTACATATCTCCTTGATCAAAAGGGAAGTGGCCAGGACCGTTGCCAGGATGAGGATAGTGCTCATCTCGAATTAGAAGAACGCCTTTTCCCTTTATGTATTTAATGGACCCGGTGGGATTCGAACCCACAGCCTCCGCCGTGCAAGGGCGGCGTCATGCCAGTTAGACCACGGGCCCGTAGAGAGAAATCAAACCCCTTATAAATCTTTTACCAGGAGCACAAAGAGATAAATAGGGATAAATCCAAACTTCAAACATGAGGAGCCCGGATGAGCTCGAGATGAAGGTGAGGAACATAGAGAAGCTGTTGAGTAGCGAGAACAGGAAGAGCGTCTTGGTGGGCATCATCCAGCTCGAGAGGGAGACCAAGGATTTCCTCACGGCAGGAGAACTCTTGACGCGCTTGAGGATGGGTTATGCCTGCGCCCTGAGGGTGTACAAACAAGCGCTTCTCATCCTGTCCAAACTTGATCTCCCAGAGGACAAGAGGGCTTATTACGAGGGGGTCTTCTCGAAGGGAGCCTCTTATTTCAAGAAATTACTCAGGGGACTAGATAGCACGAGAAACTCGAGGAACTACGTCTTATCTCAATGAGCCTCTTCTCAGTACTGAGATAGGAATGCGTGAGGATGTAGAGAGGTCTTGGTGCCCAGCGTGTCCGATGCGCAAGGAGGTGATCCATCCGCAGGTTCCCCTACGGATACCTTGTGACGACTTAACCCACCTCGCCGAGCCCAGATTCGACCTCACCCACAGGATGAGGCCTCATCCGAACCCGACTCGGGTGGCTTGACGGGCGGTGTGTGCAAGGAGCAGGGACGTATTCACCGTGGATCTTCAAGCACTCAGTTGTGCATGGCTTCTTCACTACTCTGAAGCCCGATGTCTTCATCGGCATTTTGATCCACGGTTACTAGGGATTCCGGCTTCACGAGGGCGGGTTGCAGCCCTCGATCCGGACTAAGACCGGGTTTAGGGGATTTGCTTCCCCTTTCGGGGTCGCATCCCTTTGTCCCGGCCATTGCAGCCCGCGTGTAGCCCAGGGGATTAGGGGCATACTGACCTATCGTCGCCCTCACCTTCCTCCCCCTTACGGAGGCGGTCCCCCCTGAGTGCCCCGCTCCCGGAGGAACGGGTAGCAACAGGGGGTGAGGGTCTCGCTCGTTGCCAGACTTAACTGGACACCTCACGGCACGAGCTGACGATGGCCATGCACCTCCGCTCAGCGCGTCCGGCAAGCCCTTCAGACTGGCCTTCATCCTGCTGTCGCCCCTGGTGAGTTTCCCGGGGTCGAATCCAATTGAACCGCAGGCTTCACCCCTTGTTGTGCTCCCCCGCCAATTCCTTTAAGTTTCAGCCTTGCGACCGTACTCCCCAGGCGGCCCGCTTAACGCCTTCGCTTCGGCACTGCATGCCCCCTAAGGACATGCAACACCTAGCGGGCAGCGTTTACAGCCAGGACTACCCGGGTATCTAATCCGGTTCGCTCCCCTGGCTTTCGTCCCTCACCGTCGGACCCGTTCCAGCCGAGCGCCTTCGCCACCGGCGGTCCTCCCGGGATTACAGGATTTTACCCCTACCCCGGGAATACCCTCGGCCCCTCCCGGTCCCTAGGCCACCAGTATCCCCCGCACGCCCTACCCTTGAGAGGTAGGATTTCACAGGGGACTTAATGGCCCGGCTACGGACGCTTTAGGCCCAATAATCGTGGCCACCACTCGGGGCGCCGGGATTACCGCGGCTGCTGGCACCGGTCTTGCCCACCCCTTATTCGGGGAGCTGTTTGGACTCCCCAAAAGCCCTACCAGAGGTAGGGCACTCTGGCTGGCTCCCTCACGCTTGCGCGCATTGGGGAAGTTTCGCGACTGCTGCACCCCGTAGGGCTGGGGCCCTTGTCTCAGTGCCCCTCTCCGGGCTTCCACTCTCATGGCCCGTACCCGTCTTAGGCTTGGTGGGCCGTTACCCCACCAACTACCTGATAGGCCGCAGACCCATCCTCAGGCGGACGGGAAGAGCATGGCTTCCCGCCCCTTTCGGGGATAGGACGTTCCAGTACCCATCCCCTATGGGGTATTAGCCTCAGTTTCCCGAGGTTATCCCCCTCCTGAGGGCAGGTTGTCTACGTGTTACTGAGCCGTGCGCCGGGAGGTTCCAGCCAACCTCCCAGACTTGCATGTCTGTCCCAGCCAGATAGCAGTGGCCTCCAGCAGGATCAACTGGAGTTGGGGGAACACGCTGGGTGTCACCACCTCTCTACTTCGATGATGAAGGAAGAGCTCATCATCACATCTTGTCGCCATAGCCGGAGGTTGGCTTTTCATCGACGGAGCTTGGCTCCTTCTCGAGCCCTCGCCATCTTTTGCTATGGCAGTTATACGTGCTCTAAGGCACCCCAATAAAGAGCCGAAATCAGCTATTTATAAAGATTTTTGTTTTTAAGGCGCCTGCGCCAGACATCATTTTGCATCCTCCATGTGTCTCTCCCTTGTGAGCAAACGCACCTGGTAGGAGTGTAAGGACCCAAGTTATCCAATCTTCTTCGTCACTCACCTATACGACATGACCTTTTAACCCTTCGTATTTCGAGGGCCAGGGCTGGGATTCGAACCCAGGTCAGAGGCTCCACAGGCCTCCAGTCTACCAGGCTGACCTACCCTGGCCACTCTTGAAAAGAAGATGCGAATCCTTTTAAAAGTTAATCAAGCTCCTTTCTCCTCAAGAAGTTCCTCCAAGCTCTCGGCCCATGCCTTACCGAATCTCGTTAACTGGATACAGTGTGTTGTGGTGTAGCCCCATCCCTTCTCTTGTTTCTCTTCTACTTCTCTCACCGCTCCTACGCGCCTCAAAGAATCAAGGGCAGAGGTTATCTTCCGTCCTACCTTGATGTATTCTGCTTTAGGTTGTCCTGCGTATTTTGATAAGATCTTACTTCTTAGCTTCTTGGTGGGGAGCTTAAATTTCTCACCTCTTCCTGCCTTGAGGAGGGAGGCTAGGATTTCCCTGTGTATTCTACCTTCCTCTCTAAGAAGGTTCTTGAGACTCAGTTCTGGCTCAATTTCAGGGATTCTGAACAGGACGGGTTCTGGTGAGTGATTGAAATACAAGTTTACATCCTCAAAAAGTCTCCCAATGTCTTGAATGGCAAGGTGTATAGGGATGTGGCACGTACTGCCATAATCTATGTCCATCTCCCCGGACGCGCATAGTTTGAACAGTTCTTTAAACACATCTCCGTACTCCGGTCGGAGCCATACGCTCTTCATCCTGAGTTCTAAGGGCCAAGGATGTGCTCCTTCGAACTTTCTCACCACCTCTTCTATAACATCCTTCAACTCACTTTCCACCAGAAGATACGCCTCTGATGGTCTCAGTTCATTTAAGCTGGCCACGATGAATTCTTCCTCATACCTCTTTAGAGTTGGGATGTGGACCTTCCCATCATCCGAAAAGAGACCGGGAGCGTTTACGAGTCCATGGTCATAATCGACCTGATCCGGAAGCGTCACCAAAATTGCTGCCCTTCTGGTTGACCTTCTCACACGCATGATATCTGTGGAAGTAGAAGACTTTTATTTTTTACTTTTTAGAAGTGAAACCCCTAGATTTCAAGATGGAGAGACCTAGAAATATCACGAGGAGACCGAACCACTGGATCGGGCTCAACCACTCCTCGAATAAGAGGACGCCGAATCCCACGGAGAAAGCGTTGGTGAAGGCGGCGGTCATGGGGGCTAGATAGGAGACGTCTTTTCTCGCTAGGAGATATTGATAAAGGAGGAAGGCGGAGCCGTAGATCAAGCCCAGGAGGGGAAGTAGTAAGAATTTACCTACCAAGTTAGAGACCACGAACCACTTCGACACTACTAGGCCCCAAGCGAACAGGAAACCGCATGAGAGCTCAAGCCACAACGCACAGCACCCCCACTATCATCAGGAGGATCCCAACGTATTCTTTTGTAGTCAGTCTCTCCCCTAAAATGAGCCTCCCAAGTATTAAGGTGAGGACGAGGTTCAAAGTGGAACCTGGTTGGAGGACGGATATGTTCATGAAATTGAGGGCTAAGATCATGACAGGAAAGCTCAAGAAAGCCAAGATACAGCCCGTTAACCATGCTCTGTCTTTTATGAGTTTCTCGAAATCAAACCCCTTATTACCCATCTTCTGCAGGATGTTCCCCGTTGAGAGGAGTAGGGAGGTCATCAGGATGAAAGTCAACTCTAACATCATATGCGGGGGGTGGGATTTGAACCCACGCAGCCACTAAGGCACAGGAGCCTCAGTCCTGCCCCTTTGACCTGGCTCGGGCACCCCCGCTCAAGCTTAATGCCTCCACCTCATTTTAAAAACTTTTAGAACTAAGCGGACTTCTTCCTTTGGAGCCTCCTCTGTCTCTTCCTCTCCCTCATCCTCTTCTTTTTAGTCCTCCATCTGAACTTGGTGATTTTCTTCTTCCACTTCCTGGAACTTCGCTTCATTTGAAAGAGAATTCTCCTTCCTTTTTTAAAGGTTTACATCAGCTTGTGAGTTGACAAGATGAAGGGTAGCAAAGATCGAACGCTTACAAACTGTGAGAAAAAACTATAAAACCAGCGGAGCACGCTAAGGAACATGGAATGTAGGTACTGCGAGGAGACGGATAAAAATCTGATTTATGAGACCAAACATTGGAGGGTCTTCCTAGCATTCGAGCAGAGTTATCTCGGCAGGTGTGTGGTGGTACTGAAGAGACATTGTGGTGATCTTGCAGAACTCAAAAGGGAGGAGTGGCTCGATTTCGTGGAGTTGGTCAGGAAGTTGGAGTCAGCTTTAAGGAAGGCATTCGGCGCCACTATGTTCAACTGGACCTGTCTGATGAACAACGCCTATCAGCACGACCCACCCAATCCTCACGTTCACTGGCATTTCAGGCCAAGATATGATCATGAAGTGAAGTTCGCTGGGGAGGTCTTCAGAGACCCAGATTTTGGATATCACTACGATAGGAAGAGGACCCAAATGGTTTCCGAAGAGGTCAAAAGGAAGATCATCGAGGAGATCAGGAAATATCTGAGCTAATAGAGCATCCTGCGGGCCCTAGCGTAAGCAGCGCGTAACCTCATCCTTTCCATCACGGGCAAGATCTCCTTTTCCCCCACGAATACGAGGAGTCCGTACTCCAAGGAGAGGGAGGAGTAGGGTACGGGCTCCGTCCTGATCGGTACCCTCATTCCAAAATGACTTGAGTAGGGCTCCTCTACCACTATAGGTCCCTTTTTCACCTCACCGACCTTATTCCTATCGAACTCCACGTACCTTTTGGTGGGGATCACCATCCTCTCCTCCGCGTGAGAGAGCTTACCAGGGCCCAGGATCCCTAAAATGTAACTTCTTTCCACGGAGAAGAACCAGGGCTCCACTTGTTTTGGAGGTACGATTCCCGGACAGCCCGTTATGGTCTCCCTCTCTTTGACCACCAAGATCAGTTCCCCATCCTTCAATTTCGACTCGAAATCGGTAAAGGAGGCATCTAGGCGCAGGTCAAGGCTCTCCGGACGTGGTAATACTTCCATGAGACTGGAAGCACCTCTTCCATTTAAATCTTTTACCTCGCGATTTCAAAACCTCCTACTCTTTTCCCAAGTAACACTCTTATCTCCGCTGCTGTGTACTTCCAAATGATCCCGAACTTGCCCTCTTTCCTCACTCTCCTACTATCCATCCTGATCTTGACTTTCAAGTGGCATATCTTGGTGAGCCTCCTCACCCTCCTCGCCAACTCGTGGTCCTCCCCAGCAAGGAGCTCTTCATTGTAACCCCCCACCCTTTCGAAGATGTCCCTTCTAATGATGGTGCAGAAGCCAGGGGAATGACCTATTCCTAGGAGATTGAATAGCTTGCAAAAGAGATAGCTAATTCTGTAATACAATTTCAACAACAAATCATCCTCAAGCGGGATCCACTCGCATATGGCCGCATTACATTTCACCCCTTTGACCTCCTCCACGAAATTTGGGGGCAAGACGATGTCAGCATCTATGAAAGCTAACACGTCTCCTTTGGCGTGCTTTGCCCCCAGGTTCCTTCCCCTCCCAATCCCTCTCTTTTCAGCCATCACGAGCTTACATCCATATTTTCTAGCTATTTCCCTCGTCTTGTCTTTTGAGTTCCAGTCCACTACGATGACCTCAAAGTCCCTGTCGGTTTGTCTCTTTAACGATTCAAGAAGCCTTGGGAGGTACTTCTCTTCCATGTGAGTGGGGATGATGATGGAGATCATGTCACTTATTTGCTTGAACTCTTTTTTAATAAAGGTTACTGGTAATAATAATAGTAAAGGAAGTTGCTGACCGATGTGGATGTCGTGGGAGGTTTTCCTCCTGTTATGTTGTTCAAGTAATGGAGCAGGAACTCTCTCTCTTCCACATTTATGTCATAGAGGTTTTCCTGCTCGTGAGGATCTTCCTTCAAATTGAACAAAGATGGGGGTATTACGTCGTTATCAGGCACAACATTTATGAGCTTCCAATCACCGCGATAAATCGCCTGCTGGAAGTACTCTCCTGCCAAGGGCCTACCCCACAGTTCTGAGAGGACGTATTCCTTATCATAACCTCCGTCGCCCTTTATCAGCGGTAGGAGGCTGACACCATCTATGTTTTCAGGAGTATCCATCCCAAGGACGTCCAGTATGGTGGGGAAGAGGTCGGTGAGGCTTACCCTCTCCTCAATCCTCTT
>QMVD01000014.1 GCA_003660925.1 Nanobdellota archaeon | reverse complement strand
CTTGCACTCCAACCTGAACGCCTTCTCGAACTCCGGGCTTATGTACCTCGAACAGCCCCTCCAACCTATCATGGGATTCCCCTCTTCTGGCTCGTACTTCTCCCCTCCTTCCAAGTCCCTATACTCATTGGTCTTGAAGTCAGAGAACCTCACTATGACGGGCCTGGGATAGACTGCCTTCGCCACTTTTTCTATCCCGGCAGCGAGCTTCTCTATGAACAAGTTCTCCTCCCCTTTCTCTATGAGGTAGTTGGGATGTTTCCCTATCTCGGAAGCCACTATGAATTCCTCCCTCATCAAACCGATCCCGTCGAACGGTAAGTCCCTGTACTCGTCTATCTTGTCCGGTACTCCAAGGTTCATGTATATCTTAGTGGCGGTCACGGGCGCTTCATAGACCACCTTCGCCTCCTCTTTCGGCTTCTCCTCCATTTCCACCTTCCCCTTGTAAACTACACCATGGGTCGCGTCCACCGTGACCACTTCTCCTTCCTTCAACACCTTAGTGGCATTACCAGTCCCGACTATGGCGGGGATTCCCATCTCCCTGCTCACTATGGCCGCATGGCAGGTCATCCCCCCCTCATCCGTCACTATGGCGGCCGCCCTCTTCATGGCGGGGACCATGTCAGGATTCGTCATCACCGTGACCAACACATCTCCCTGTTTCACTTTATCCAAATCGGAAAGGTCATGAACTATCTTCACGGTCCCGGACGCCACCCCAGGACTCGCCCCCAAACCTTCCAGGATCTTTTCTCCCTTCACCTCTTTTGCCTCCACTTCCTTCCCTATGGTGGTCACCGCCCTCGTCTGGACGATGAATATCCTTCCCCTCTCTATGGCCCACTCCACGTCCTGAGGGGCTTTGTAATGCTCTTCTATCTTCTTGACGATCTTTGCGAGTTCAACGATCTCCTCGTCGCTCAAGACCTGTTTTCCCTTCTTCTCCGAGGGGACATCCACTTCTATGGTCTTCCCACTTAATGGGTCCTTCACCCTCATCTTGTCCTGCTTCCCCAGTTTTTTCTCCAGGATCTTCATGGTGTTCTTGTCCACCACATACCTGTCAGGAGTTATGGCCCCGCTCACCACCAACTCCCCAAGCCCCCACCCAGCCTCAATGATGATCACTGGTTCACCAGTAGTGGGGTGAGAACTGAATGCGACCCCTGACTTATCAGCGTCCACCATGCGCTGGATGATGACCGCTATCTTCACCTTCATGTGAGGGAAATTGTTCTTCTCCCGATAGAAGATGGCCCTGGCGGTGAACAAAGAAGCCCAACACGCTTGGGTCGCCTTCACCACCTGTTCCTCCCCTCTCACGTTCAGGAAGGTAGCCTGTTGGCCGGCGAAGCTCGCCTCAGGGAGGTCCTCCGCGGTCGCGGAGCTCCTGACTGCCACGAAGGGGAGCTCCCTAGAGATGGAGACCATGGGAACTTTCTTAGTGACTTCGCCGAATTTCTTCTCCCCTCCCAACTGCTTATAGGCCTTGACGATTTCCCTCTTGAGCTGGAGGGGCATCTTTTGGGAGATTATGAGCTTCTGTATCTGGTTAGCGACATCTTGAAGCTTCTTGGTGTCCTCCACGTCCAAATCCTTGAGGAGCTCCTCTATGTGCTCCTTCAAGTTGGTGCTCGTTATGAAATCCCAGTAAGCATCCGCGGTCACCACAAAGCCAGGGGGGATGGGGAACCCCGCCTTGTGCATCTCCCCTAAGTTGGCCCCCTTGCCGCCAGCTATCCCGATGGAATTCTTATCTAGCTCCTCGAACCAGGCGATATAACTCATGAGGCTTCGACCTTTATGGTGAACTTACAAGGCAATTTGTGTCCCGCCCTCCTAAGGGCTTCCTTCGCCCTCTCTAAGTGTTCCTCGTTCACCCTCACGAACATGATCTCTTGATTCTTCTTCACCTGGGCCGCGGTCCCTATAGGCTTCCCGAAGGCCCTGGCCATCCCTTGCTGGAACCTATCCGCCCCAGCACCAGTAGCCAAGGGGTTCTCCCTCAAGATGTGATGAGGGTAGACCTTTATCTTGAAGTGATACGCTTCCCCCAGCGGAGAAAGTAGTTTATTAGCAGCCACCCTAGCAGCCTCTAGGGCATTGTGCCTTATCTGCAAGGTGTCCTTGGATATTAAGGAGAGCTTGTACTTGAACTCCCCTTTGGGGTTTCCCATGTCGAAGATGGTTATCTTAGGTTGAGGGAATCCCTTCACGAAAGACTTCTCCCTAAACCTACTCTTCCTGGTGTAGGGCCTCTTAACCCTCCTATAACATCTCGCTGGTCTTAATCTGGCCATGCTCTCACCAAATCCAAGGTAAATTTAAAACTTTGCCCTTTTAAATTATATTGATGTTCGAACAGGCGAAAAGAGAAATTTTGATCGCGGACCACATATTGACCACGACCATGCGCATGTTGAATGATAAGAATTTGGTGTTCTCCGCGCTGAACCATCTAGAGAAAGCGTTGCGTCACATCATGATGGAGAAGTTAAGGGAAGCGAAGAAGCCCGTCCCAAGGGAGATAACGGTCTTGAAGGAGATGTACAAAGAAATAGGGGAGAAGGAGCTCTTCCCCATCATAGAAAGGGTGTACGAATTGGTGAACATAAAGCGGAAGGAGAGTATGAACTTCCTCAGGAACGGGAACATAATCGTTTTAACTAAAGATTACAGAAGTTACATCATAACCCAGAAGGAGGTGAAGGAGCTCATAGAGGGGGTGAAAGCATTCTTGAAGGTGTGAATTTCAAGGAGAGGGCGATGTTAGAATTGGAGAAGGCGAAACAGCTACTCAGGGATTTCGAGGCGCTGTCCGCTCAAGACATAAAGAACATAATCTTCTTCCTCATGAATGCCCTGAACTTCGGGGTGAGCTACCTACAAAGAGACGCGACCGACGTGGAAACGGACTTCTACGTGTTAAACGTGAACAGATCCACGAAGAGAGATATGTGTGAGTTGTACTTCTTCCTGAAAAACTTGAGCTCCAAGGACTTCAGGAAGGCGGGAAGGGACGCCGTGACCGCCAACGGGTGGAAGAACAGCGTGTTCTTGAAGAAAAGTTATTTCGAAGAGCTCGTGAAGCGAGTCCAGAGGTTGTTAGAGTCCCTGTAGGGATCGGGCTATTTGTTCCGCACCATTCCCCCTCACGTTAGCCTTTTCCAAGTTCTCCCTGAACTCCTCCTCCTTCTCGAAGAACTTCTCCACATATTTCTCCAGTTTCTCCACCCTCCTACACATGAGTCCGAACCCTAGCCTTTCTATCATGTGAGCGTTGAGGAATTGTTCAACATGTCCTTTTATGGGAACTGACAAGACAGGTTTCTTGAAGGAGACCGCCTCGCTCAAGGTTGAGTACCCTCCCAAAGTTATGACCGCCCTGGCGTGTTTCATGTAAGACAGGGGGAGAAAGGGGTAGAGGACCATATTCCTCCTCTTGCTTATGCCCCTCAGGAGCCAGTTGGTGGATATCACGAATCTCCTGCTCTCGTAAGAGGAGGCCAACTCTATGATCTTTCCTAGCACGTGGTAAGCAAAGGGGGAACCCCCCAACATGACGAGATAAAAGTCTCTCTCCTTCACTTGTCCTCTCTCCTTCCTCACGATGGGATTCACATAGGTTATCCTCCTTAAGTAGCTCTTGGCTTTGATGAACGTGGGGACGAACACTTTCTCGGAGTTCCTTATCACGTGCTCCATCAACCTCTTTATCACAAAAAGCTGTCTCTCCATCTCTTTCGTAAGGCTCACGCGCTTCGCTTCATCGAAGAGGGTTATGAGGTTCGTGAGGGAGTAAAGAGGATAGCCCTTGGCCTCCGCCACCAAGAAAGTACTTGGTTCTGAGTCGCAGAAGATGACATCCGGCCTGAACTCCTCCAGCACGCTCACTATCTTCCTGTAATTCGTGGTCATCTTTATGGGATAATCCAAGTTCTTCAATAGGGTGGAGAAGAGGTCGAAGGCGAACTCCTTCTCCGGGAACTCGATCCCTCCCAGTTTTATGGGAGTAAACCCCTTGAGCCTGAAGTATTTATAAGCCTCCCCTGAGGCGAGTATCTTGTACTTCACCCCTCTGAGCTCGTTAAGGATGGCGTGCACTCTAGTAGCATGTCCGAGTCCAACCCCCAAGACTGAAAAGAGCACGCGCCTCATGTCAAGTAAAAGCTCTCCCCGTACTTTGCCCCTATCTTCCTCCCGTAGTACATGGCCTTGACGGTCATGATGTACTTCAAGGGAGCCACCCAAACCCACTGTGAGGAGAACACGTCCAGTGCCTTGAGCTTTTGTCTAAAAGTGTCAGACACGTCGAATATCTTGAATGGCATTAGGTTGAACCAGTTCCAGAGGTTTATCTCGAATTTGTAGACCTCACCTTCATACTTAATCATCTTCAGGAACCTGTCCATTATGGAGTTCACCGCCAAGTGATCCTTGTGGCCATCGAAGGAGGAATGGTAGAACACTTTGTCTGGTTTCTTTTCCTCGAAGATTTCCTTAAGCCTCCTCATGACATCTGGGGTGAAATCTTCTTCTATCTTTCCGTCCCTCAATCCCAGGAAGTGCTCCTCTTTAATCCCTAAGATCCTTGCCGCCTTCCTCGCTTCCTTTCTCCTCATCCTCTTAACCTCTTCTTTATCCTTCCAAAAGGGCCAATTCTGCCCGTAGGAGAAGGTGATGGAGACCACTTCCTCCTCCCTAGCCAGTTTCGCGATAGTGGCACCCGCCCCAAGGACCTCGTCGTCAGGGTGAGCTGCGCAGATTATTATCATGATTTGAAAATGTGGCTTTTCTTGGTTATAAATATGATGGCAATCACGTACCCCAGCAAAGCTCCCGCGAACACGTCGCTCAAGTAGTGGGAGCCCAAATAAACCCTAGAGAAGGCCACTAGGGAAGCTATGAAATAAGAAAGTTTCTTCCTTTCGGGAAAGAAATACGAGTAAAAAGTGGCCAAGAGGAAGGCGTTAGAAGTGTGGCCGGAAGGAAAAGAATGTAAGAACTCACCCGAACCGTAGAAAGGTCTCGGACGGGCTATGAGGAACTTTAGGGAGGTGATAATAAATCCATTGGTCAGTAGAGCGAGGAAAACAAGGTACATCTTCTTTTCCCTATTTATCACCAAGTTCACGAGGAGAAAGGAAAAAAGGAACTCAAAAGAAAACAAGACGTCGAGGAGCCCCGAGAGCACGTCTAGAAGAGGGTTTCGGAGTAGGGAGTAAACGAGGAAGGAAAGGTACTCGTCCATCTCACCGCACTGCGATCATGGTTGTGGTCCTTCTTATTGCCTTGTTGCCCTTCCTGAGACCTATGACGAAGTTTTGAAGGGCCTCCATGGAGTCCACTTCCACTTTGCATATGATATCATATTCCCCGTAAACCACTGCTGCATCCTTCACCTCGCTCTTCTTTAGGAGTTGAGCAGCCACCTTGCTCTCGCTTCCGGGTTCAACCACCATCAGTATATAAGCGACCACCATGTTCGACCACCTACCTTTAATGAGTGGTCTCCTTTTTAATTATTTTTCTCTTCATAGCCACAGAATTCGGGAGAACCATTATTCCATCTTTAGTCTCTATCTCTATAACCACCTCTGTTATCCTCCTCACCCTACCGCTCACCCCATTTATCTCCACTTCATCTCCTGGTCTAATTATCTCCCTTTTCACGAGATAGTAACCAGAAACGGCATTAGTCACCAAGTCTTTAAAAGAATATATGAGAGTCACTATGACCGCGAGAATGAGTACGAAGGAAGCCAACTCTATCAAAGCTCCTCCGAATTCGAACTGCAAGATGGCTACAAAGAAAGAGAGGATGTAGATGAGGTATCTCAAGAGGCTCGAAAAGAGATAAATCGTAGGCTCCTCTATATCAATCCTCTGCTTAAACTTCTTCAGGAGGGACTCCAAGACTTCGCTTAAGAGCCTCCCACCAACTATCCCGGCGATTAGGGCCACAATTGCCCTGGCCAACTGAATGATGTCCATGGGAAAGAGCAAAAAACATATTTTATAAAACTATTCTTTACGCATGGTAACCAACCTCCCCGGCGAGTACTTCTCGGCTGAGGAAGAGTATCACAAGGCCAAGAGCCCCGAGGAGAAGATAAGGGCTTTGAAGAAGATGTTGAGTCTCATACCTAAACATAAAGGAACAGAAAAGCTCGTGGCCCAGATAAGAAGGAAGATATCTCTCCTGAAAGAGGAGGGGAAGAGAAAGAAGAGGGGGAGAAAGGGGATAAAGAAAGAGGGAGAAGCGAGGGTCGTCTTGTTTGGGACTCCTAATTCTGGGAAGTCCTTCCTTCTCAATTCCTTAACCGGAAAGAACGTGCCTTCAACCCCGAAGCCCTTCGAGACTCAGAAACCCGAGGTCGGGATGATAGATTACGAAGGTATTAAGATACAGCTCATAGAGCTTCCAAGCGTCTTCCCGGGATATGGGAGGAAGAGGGGGAAGGAAATGAGCATTTTGTACTCAAGCGATCTGGTGGTGATCTTGGGAGACGAGGAGTTTTGTTTGAAGGAAATGGAAGGATTGGACAGACCCTTCATCGTTCTCAGGGATTTCTCTAAAGCAAAAGAAAGGATCTGGAAGGCTTTGGGATTCGTTAAAGTCTACCCAAAACCCATCGGAAAAAAGCCCGAAAAGGCAATGGCCTTGAGGAAGGGGGCAACAGTGAAGGAGGCTGGGGAAAAGATACACAAGGATTTCGTGGAAAACTTCAGGTTCGCCAAGTTATGGAGGAAGGGAAAGGTGAAGAAGGTCGGGCTCAATTACGTGTTGGAGGATGGTGATGTGATAGAATTTCACACCTCATAGTCAAAAAGCCTTTTCTGTCTCGTATGAAAATCTAGGACACGGCTCCTGAAGGGCTTCAAGAGGGATTTAACTCCTTCCAAACTCGATTTCCTCCCATCCCTCAATGCCTTCCTCACACCTTCTCTCACCACCCAAACCCCCAAAGGAAGGTAGTAGTCCGGGGTTATGTGCCTCACCACTATGACGCTTGCCTGCCTCCTTTTCTCGTATAGATACTCAACGATGGGGAGCCGGGCCGCATAATATCCTCCTCCCGTATTCTCCGCGTAGTCCTTCCTCCCGTAAAATCCTTCGAAGTCGCTGTTTACCTTGACCTTTTCCCCTCTCCACCAGAAAGACCTGGGCTTCCAAAGCTCAAAGAGCTCGAAGCTCCATTTGTCAGGAAGGAAGAAGATGGTAAAGTAATTACCGTAATGTCCTCCTCTGAAGATCATGTAATCGTCCAAAACTGGAAACTGCCTGATCTCTTCCAACATCTTCTTAGCGAGTATGTCATCAGTGGCTGTTATGCTCCATCGGGTCGGGACGATTCTCTTCTTGATCCCAAGGAGGCCTGCGCTGAACACCTTTTCCAAGTAGTACTTATCGAAATGATGTTCGTAGAGGTAAAACAGACCTTCTTCCGCCTTGATCTCGTCCTCGACCACCTCCTCCACCTTCTTTGGGACCCTGGGCTCGCTGGTCAATTCGACTTTCTTCAACTCTACAGGCGGCCCCATGGGAGGGGTTTCGGGATTAAATCTCAAGCCCCTCACCCTCGACTTTCCTTCCAATTTCAGCTCCACGTCCACGGGCCTCGTGGACAAAGCTGCCAGCTGGATGTATTCTAAGTACCTCTCATCCCTAGTTCTCGCGTTCACCAGGATGCTCCTATACCGCGCCACCTTTTCTATCCCTACTTCTTGCTCGCTCCAGAAAGTAGGAGAATCCAGGATCCAGGGCTCATCTACAGGGAAAGAGGGCGCCAAGATGCCCATGTTCACGTTCGGATAGTTATATCTCCCGATGAACACGCTAGGAGGGCTCGTGGACTCCAACTCCCTTCCTATTTCTCTCCCCTTCGGGTAAAATCTCGCCTTCTCTAACAAGGGACATTTCTTGAGCCCACAGAACAACCTCCCCTTGCACTTAACGCACAACTCCTTATTCACCAACCTCATGATTAGGAAAGTTGACGAGATGTTTTAAATGGTTAGGAGAGTCCTTCCAGTAATTGCGAGGAAACCTTTATAAAAGGGAGGTAAGGAGGATTACCAAGCTTGAACCCAAGGGGGATGATAGGAAATGGGGTTTTACAAGTATCTCCATGACTTGCAGAAGGACGAGGACAACATTAAAGAGATCCAGAAACAGAGGTTGATGCTTTGGAGGAGAGAACCGGCCATCGTTAGGATAGAGAAGCCCACCAGATTGGCGAGGGCGAGGAGCTTGGGATATAAGGCGAAGCAGGGCTTCATCTTGGTTAGGGTGAGAGTTAGAAAGGGGGGGAGGAAGAGACCCAAGCCAAGCGAGGGGAGGAAGCCAAGGGCTTCTGGGAGGTATTTCACCCCTGGGAAGTCCCTTCAACTCATCGCGGAGGAAAGGGCACAGAGAAAATATCCAAATCTAGAGGTCCTGAATTCCTATTGGGTGGGAGAAGATGGGATGTACAAGTGGTTTGAGGTCATCATGATAGACAAGAACCATCCCGCGATAAGGAAGGACAAGGACATCAAGTGGATAACGGAGAAGCAACACAGGAGGAGGGTCTTTAGGGGGTTGACTTCTGCGGGGAAGAAAGTGAGGGGTTTGAGGTAAATGATGCCCGACTTAAGGAAACTCATGAAGCAGATGAAGACACAGGAGTTGAAGGTAAAGGAAATCGTCATGAGATTCGAGGGGAAAGAGTGGGTTTTCAAGAACCCGACGGTCATGAAGATGGAACTCATGGGTCAAACCACTTTTCAAGTATTAGGGAGTTACGAGGAAAAGGTCCCCATCAAAGAGGAAGACGTGAAGCTCGTCATGGAGAAGACGGGAAAGAGTAGGGAAGAGGTGATCAAAGCGTTGGAAGAGAGCAAGGACATCGCGGAGGCCATCTTAAAACTGAGCGAATGATCACCTCAATAGTAATTCTATGAGCCTCGCGTAAGCTGGCCTCGTGATGAATATGCCTATGCTCACCGCGATTATGGTGGTTATGGCAAAGCCCCTTAACAATCCCGCTCCGGCAAAGGTGAGGGGGAGCATGGTAGCTACCGTTGAAGCGAAGCTCACGATGATGATGAAGAATGCTCTCTTTATCCTCTCCTTTATGCTCCTCACCTTCTCCTCTTTCTCCCCTCTCAACACTTCGTCGGTTATCACGATCTGATCGTCTACTCCAGTTCCCACAGCAGCTATTAACCCAGCTATTCCCGCCAGATCCAAGGTCCACTTTATCAGGGCAGCGACCCCGAGAGTTATGAAGATCTCGGAGAGCGTTATGAACATGATGGGGAGGGCAACTTTCCAACTCCTATACCTCAACCAGACTATCGCCTCCACACCGAGGATGGCCAGGAGGAAGACCATGAATACATTCTCAGCGAAGGCCTTCCCCAAGGTAGGAGATATGACCGCTATGCTCTCTATCTCCATCTTCACAGGGAGCTTCCTCGACTGTAAGATCGCCTGAAGCTTTCTCATCTCTTGTTGGGCCTCAAATTTACTCTCTCTCACCCCTGTGATGGCAGGGTTGGTGACCACTTTCCCCTTGAGGTTCGAGGATATCCTCAAAGGATCTCCAGTGGGCTCCCCATCTATGAAGAACCTTATGGTCTCGTTCAAGTAGCACCCAGCAGGAGAACACTCCCCAATATCCAAGTTTTGGGTCACGTTGGCGAACCTCTTCGCTGCCTCTTGGGTTATGAACAACTCGAAGGAGAACTGCCACATGATCCTCCCACCAGCGGACTGTATGGGTACTACTTGAGCAACGCATCCCGTCCCCCCTATGCACACTGAAAGTATGTCTGTCCCTGTGAAAACTGTCTCGTTCCCTACCTTCGCTTCAAATCTTCCCTCCTTTTCCAACAAGTCCTTCACCTGTTCCGGGCTCACCCCAGCGAACTCCAGCCTGAAATATTGGTTTCCTGAAAAATCCTGAGCGAAGGACATGGGTATCTCCCTCATCCCGAAGATGTTCAGCCTTTGCTCCAGGATGGCTAAGACATTGTCCACCTCTTCAGGAGATAGTTTCTTCTCGGGTCTTAGCAAGACTTTGGTGCCACCAACTATCTCCAATCCGAATTGGAGGTTGTTGCTCGGAACATCACTAACGAAGATCCCCAGGTAGGTCTCGTTTCCTTTGGTAGAAGATAGGAACCTGGCCGAATGCTTGGAATACACGTAGGGAAGGTTCTCCCTCAAGAACTCCACACTCACCACGCTTCCATTCTCCAACCCTTCCACAACTTGCATGAAATCAGAAGCTTTCTCTATGGGGTAACCGTTCACGTTCGTTATTATGTCCCCTTGCCTTATCCCATAAAGGGAAGCAGGTTCCCTCGCGATGGTCACCAGCGCTCCCTTCACGAAGTTCGGGTGTATCCAGAGGAAGCTCAATACGAGTAGGAGGACTACCAAAAAAATCCTCCACTCCTTCAAGATTTCGCGTCTCATCTTCCCTTCCTCTCCAAGTACATCCTCTGGAATCCTGCGTTCTGGATCCACGTGTTGATGGTGTCAAAGAAGACGGAGATCATTAAGACGAAAGCTATGTGTTTTATGACCCCTATGTTCGTCAAGAAGTACATGATGAAATAAGTGGTGAAGGCCGCCGCATCCATGGTGAGTTCTATTTTGATGGCGTGTTTTATCCTATCCATTAACCTCCCCTCCCTTCTCTTCAGGATGTTGACCGCCAGCAGGATGTCAGAGTCCGTCGAGTAACCTATGATCATCAGCAAAGCGCCTAAAGTGGCGGCGGACATCCTCATCCCTAGCAAAGACATAGTCCCAAGGATACATATCACATCGCTCAAGGTCGA
Organism: Nanobdellota archaeon; assembly: GCA_003660925.1. Taxonomy (GTDB): domain Archaea; phylum Nanobdellota; class Nanobdellia; order B33-G15; family B33-G15; genus B33-G15. The sequence goes on along the minus strand of QMVD01000014.1, from coordinate 2,292 downwards.
AAAGAGAATGGAAATTGCAGGGACGAAGCTCCTGAAGTAGTAGTAGATGACTAAAGACATCAGGATAAAAGCGAAGGGAAAGGCCTTAAGCACATCTCGATAGAAGGAAGAGGCAATGGTAGAAGATTGCTGGCTGACGCTCACCTGAGATACATCTATCCCTAAGGCCTCGCTCAATGAATTTATGGCTTCTGTCGTGTTGAGTTCCTTCCCCACCTCTATATCGTATCCAAGCAGATTTCCAGAGATGTCCTTGAGCTCCCTCACGACCACGTCGTCGGTCTCGAAGAGTTGGACGGATAATGACTTGAGCTCTTCTAAATCAAAGCTTCGATTGGACTGGAAACTTATGGCGGTTCCTCCTTTCAGAGAGATATCCCTTTCTAAGATGTATCCTTTGTTGAGGTAATTGCTAAGCAAGACTGAAGAGAAGAACAACAACATGGCGAAGGGGATGATCATGAGCTTCTTGTAGTGTTCTTCATAGATTTCTTCGAGCATGTTGCACACCAAATTTTTAAACAATTATAAGTTTTTGGTAAGCATGAGGTTGCTGGAGATAGGCGTCCTCACCATCTTGTTGGGGTTCTTCATCACCTTCCTAGCTTTGTTGAGGGAGGGAGAGGTGAAGTTTGCCATCGGAGGCTTCATAGGCCCCATTCCCTTTGGATTTGCCAACGAGCCCTCTCTGCTCGTCTTAATAGTCTTCCTCATCTTTTTCCTCCTGATCATCTTTCTCCTATTTCAACTCTTTCAGGCCTAGAAGGTGAAGGTTCCCAACGTTCACGTTTTTTAGGTGTTTCTTCGCGACTGCGTAGCACCTCTTAACTTGTTCTGGGGGCGTCACGGGAAGGTCGGAAAGCCTGTAATCCGGGTGGAAGACCAAGAGGGAATAGGGGATGGTATCGTCCAAAGAAGATATGAAGGAAGCGACCTTCTCCACTTCCCCTTCGTCCACATAGTAAGGAACCAAAAGAGTAGTAGCAGAGAGAACCTCTGGGTATTTCTCGAAGATCGCTTTAAAATTCTCCAAGGCCCTCTTGTTGCTCCTCCCCGTAAGGACTTCGTGAAGGTTCTCATTCCACGCCTTGAGGTCGAATTTCACTGTCCTTCCGCTCCTCGCGCTTATCTCAGCTGCTTTCAACGCGAGATCTCTCCTGCCGGACCCGTTCCATTCCCAGCATATCATCACCTCTCTCCGCTTGAGGACTTCCTCGCTGAATTTTATGGCGAAGGGCAACTGGGGCTCCGGCGAGCCGCCAAAGTGACATATGCACTTTATCCTCTCGTCCATAGCTCTTTCCACCATCTCCTCGACGCTCACCACCTTCCCGAGCTTCACATCCTTGTGGGACCAATTTTGACAAAAGAGGCAATCGAAGCTACAGCCGTAGTAGAAAATCGCTAGGTTGGTCCCTCTCAACTTGCTCCCCTTGCAGAACCAAGCGTTACAGCAGTTAGTGGGTAAGGGGTCCTCATAGGCGTACAGGACCCCTCTGTCAGGGCTGGTTAGGGAATAAAATTTGCCGTTCTTGGTTCCCCTGAGCCCGCAGAGCCCCCTGTCGTTCTCTTCCAAACCACACTCGTTCGCGCAAAGGTCACACTTCCACCTGGACTCCCTACCTATCTTCTCCACGCCCTCGTGTATTTTCTTCACGTACTCGATGGCTTCTTCTTTCTTAGAGCACTCGGGGCAGAGAGGGATAGCCCTCGAAGGCCTTTCAGCTCCACAGATCTCACATCTCAACTCAAAAGAATTTAAAGTTCACCCATTATTAAAGCTTGAGGGGCTGTAGGCTAGCTTGGTAGGCTGCAGGCCTCGGGCGCCTGTGACCCCGGTTCAAATCCGGGCAGCCCCATCAAATTTAAAAATCATTATTATTCAGTAACGACATGGAAGTGGACAAAAAGACGTTGGAATTCCTCCTCAAAACTTCCAATGAGATGCTGGAAGAGAAGAAAGAGAAGACATCCTGGATTTCTCTGGCTTCCCTAATTTACGGGCTGATGGCGGTGAAAGAGACATATTCGCCTGATAGGTTTCTCTATGACTTTCCCCTCCACACTCTATTGGGAATGCTCTCCGTTTTACACGCCTTTTATGCCATTGGGTCTTATCTGGAATATAGAAGGGATAAGAAAATGCTAGAAAAGTTGCTGAAGACGCGGAGGAAGAGTAAAGCAGCACCGGAAAATTGAGACCTCTAACCCTTTCTCTTTCTCCCTTCTCTAACCTCACTCCATCAGTCTCTCGAGGATTCTCTTCTCCACTTCTTCCCAAGGCACCAAGGG
>QMVD01000013.1 GCA_003660925.1 Nanobdellota archaeon | reverse complement strand
GTCGCATTGGTAGCTATGTAGCACGCGTCAGTTATGCCTCCAGTCCAATTCTGGGGTCCCACTCCGTAGTTGCAATCGGGGGCGAAGTTTATGGAGAAACTACCGTCGCTCTCCGTCTGAGTGGTCCACTCTATCCACCCAGAAATCCCAGTGACATAAATACTCGCATTGTAGCCAGCCCCCAACCAAGTCTCGTTCTCCACATCATAGGCCGCGAGCTTCAGGACCTTAGATTCCAAGTTCCTAGTGACGTTGGTGTTGTTTCCCTCTACGTAATAGATCTGGACCTGGCTTCCCGTGAGGTTTGGACCTTGGGTCACAGATGTATTAAATATATTAGTCCCATCATCTATCTGGAAGAAGAAGTAGTTATCTGTTCCAATGTCATCACACGTGAAGTCATTCACGACCACATAGCACGTGTCGACGGTCGGGATCCCTGGCGTCCCTGAAACGAAGTAGGAGCCCTTCCTCTCCCAGGTGTTGCCTCCATCGGTTGAGATGAACAGGGTACAATTGACGTCGTCTCCTTCTGTGTCGTTGATCTTTACCGTGTAATTATACTTCCTCGTCCAGCCCCCGGTGGAAGGGGTCACGTTCAGCTCAGAGTAGGAGGTGTTCAGGTTCTCCAGCCAGAACCAGTCCACTAAGAGCGTGGAGTTGAAATAATATATGGGCTCCTTAGTGGCGTTCAGCCTTATGGACCAGTTTCCTTCCGCCTTCCCGGTGGAATCCCAAGTGCAGTTGTAATAACCATCTCCTTCATTGTTCACAGGGGAACAAGGTTCCCAGGATCCTCCCATCCCGAGCTCCACGCTGACCGTAGCGTTGGGAATCAATCCCTCGTTCGAACAATCCGATGTCGTATTGAACCTTATCAATATCTGGTTTGTGACGTTAAATACAGAGTATTGGGTGGGGGAGACGATGTTATTCTTAAGCTGTCCTGTTATGTTGAAAGGGGAGTAGGGAGGAGTTGTTAGGTTAGCGTCCTTATAGCATGTGTTGTTGAAGCTCCCCCCTATCCATTTCTGAGAACCAACTGAGAAAGAGCAGTTCGGGTTGAAATAGATGTGGGCTGTCGAGTCGCTGTCAGTAGTGTTCGTGAAGGTGAACGCGTAAGTACTGCCATCGTTCGTCACGTAGAATACGGCGGTTATGTTTTCCCCCACGTACACATCCCTGTCAGAATCCTTAAGTTTGATTGAGAACTCCACCACTATGGTTCCTCCAGTGGAGTCCTCCCTATCCACGGTCACATCATAACCCTGGACGAGTTCCACTGAGATATCATCCTTCTCAATGGTTATGTTCGTCACGTCGGTCTCGTCAGTGAGGTTCCAGGGATCCGTGGCGTTGAACTTGAACTGAGCGTGATCCGATGGTTGAGTTATGTCAGAGCAGTTGAAGGAAGCGTAGAAGTATTTCGTTTGCCACGTCAGTCCCTGGCAGGTTTGATTACCTAACTTGATCCACTCACCAGTCGTGGAATTTCTGAACCAGAGTTCTATCACGTCCGTATCCCCATCCGTGTCCCTGCACTCCACGGAGAAGGTCCAATTTTCCCCCCAACCGGCTGGGGAAGACACTCCCCTATCAGCGGAGGGGTTCCTCAGCTCCGGCGCCTTCCCCAAATAGAAGGCCCAATTTTTGGAGATGTTCAGGTCAGTGTAATAAGGTTTGTGTAACTCCACTGTTATGTTGTACCAGCCGAGGGCCACTGTTCCCGTGTCCAAGTTGTAGGTGTAGTTCCCATCCCCGTGGTCCACAAAGCCAGAGGTGTAAGTGTAATTGGCGTCTTCCCCGAAGAGGTAGAGGGTTATGTTAGTAATGCCAATGACCGGCCCACAACTATCCGTCACTGAGAAGTTGATGGGGAGGATGGTCCCTTGTTCATATGCTCCCCCCTCCGGATAGGTTATATTCCCTTGCATGTAATCCTTCACTGAGACGTTAAAGATGGAAGAGTTGCTGTCCTTGTAGTAAGCATTTCCTAGGGTCCCCATGAACCAGTAGTGTATGTCCACGGAATAGGCACAGTCTGGGTCAAAGGTGTAGTTGAAGAACCCACCTGAAGCGGTGCTCACATCGTGCCCTGGGTCCCAATTGGAGTCGTTGTAAGTGATCCAAACCTTACCGCTTGCCTCTCCTAAGCCCAAGTACCTCGTGTCGTCCACATCCCACACCCTGGTGGAGAGAACCACAGAATCGGTCCCGTTCCTCCATATGCTGATGTTGCTCCCTGAGTAATACTGCACTTCGATGTCATCCTTCTCCACGGTGAAGTTTATGGGGGTGGTCTCGTCGGTGTAAGAATTTCCCCCGGTCAATGGGTTATCTGGATCATCGGTCGCGTTGAACTTGTATTGCCAAGTTCCTATGTCAGTCGCGAGGAAGTCTGTCTTCACGAAATATATAACGGTATCGCTGCAAGGCTCGCAATACTTAGCTCCTCCCTCTTGTACCCATGAACCCCAACCAGTCCCCTCCCACTTCCTCAACCACAGGTAGACGTCAACCCTGTCTTGATCCTCATCCGTCACCCTCACGGTGAAGTTGAAGGTCTCGGAGAACCCACCGTTTGGGCCGGTGTCTCCATCCTCCGCAGAAGTGTTCACCATGGGATTGAATATGTCTGGTTTGGTCTCCACGAAGAAGGCATTCGTCACAACAGTGGAGTTGGGATTGTGATACAACTTGCTCGCGTTCGCCCAGAAGTCGTACCATCCCGCATTTAGGGAAGAGGTGTTGAGAGTGCAGTTGTAGTAACCATTGGAGTAGTTGTATACGTCTTCGCACGAGTTAGGTCCTCCGTTCACGTAGTAGAGGGAAACATTAGCGTCACCCGTCGCGTTGTACCTGTCGTCCGTGAGGTTAACTTCTAAGGTGATGTTCTCCCCCTTCAGGACAACTTCTTGGAAGGGCCTGGTGGGGGTGAGCCACAGCTCCCCGATGACGTAGAGGTCAAACACAGAGGAGTTCACATCATAGTAACAACTGTCCCCTCCATATGCGAACCAGTATTGATGTCCCGCTTCATAGTCCCACCCTGGGTCAAAGTAGAAGGTGACGTTTCCGTTTTGGGTGGTGTTGCTTCCCTCCAACTTGTAGTTGCTCCCGTCAGTAGTTATGTTGAAGTAGATGGTCATGTTCGGGGAAGAAACGCCAGAATTCTTGTCCAAGTCCTTCACGAACACCTCTAGCCCGAGGACCCCACCTTCCCTGTTTACGTTCTCTCCGTCCCCGAACACATGCAGAATGGTTATGTTATCCCTAGTTATGTTCGGACCTTGGGTCTCTGTGGTGTTCAACCAGTTGTGATAATCATACAACTGGAACTTGAAGTAGTTGTCAGTTCCTATCTCCCCACAAGTGAAGTCATTCACCGTTATGTTGCACTCTCCTGTCCCGTTGACTATCAGTTGATACCCTTTCCTCTCCCAGGTGTTGCCTCCATCGGTTGAGACGAATAGGGTACAATTGACATCATCTTCCTCAGGGTCGGAGATGTTGACTGAGAAGTAATACGTATGGCCCCAACCCGCCTCGCTCGGGGTCACGGAGATGTTCGAGTAATCTGGGGGCACGTTGAGCACTTCGAACCAGTCTAAGTAAATGGTGGAATTGTCGTTGTAGTTCAGCCTGCTCGCGTTCAGCCTTATGTCCCAGAATCCTGAGAGCTTCTTGGTGGAATCCCACGTACAGTTGTAGTAGCCATCTCCTTCATTGTTGACTGGAGAGCAAGATTCCCACTGGTCATCAGGCGACCTCACCTCGACGGTGGAGGTCGTGTCATTTATCAATCCATCTTGGGAACAGTCAGTAGACACATTGAACCTTATGAGGACTGGAGTCCCTGAGGGGAATTGTTGCTGGTAAGCAGGGCTCTCCAATCCGAACTTCAGCTGGCCTGTCACGTTCAAGGTGTTGGTATCGTTAGCGTCCACGTAACAGTTGTCGTTGTACGTTCCTCCCTTCCAAGTTATTTGTCCAACCCTGAAGGAGCAGTCAGGATCAAAAGTGTAGTTTATGTGGCCAGAGGAATTGGTCCAAGTAGTTACCATGAACCATCCTCCGGTCCTGTTCTCTATGTAGAAAGCACCTTGGACTCCTGCCCCCACCCAGTCGTTCGTCTGCTGGTCCCTTATCCTTATCACTAAGAGGGTGGAAGCTGTACCCTCCCTGTCCACCACTTCTCCGTCTCCTGCTTCGGTGACCAACAGGACGCCTCTCTTATTGACTTGGAATGAGCCACCGTATATCTCATCCGAATATCCGGAGGTATCCGTGACGTTGAACTTGTATTCATTTTGACCCACATCAGCACAGGTGGAGTTCCAGAAGAATCCGATATTGGTGCCCTGTCCGGGCGTGGAACCATTGTACTGATAGGAGTCTATCAGTACCCATCCCTCCCCCTCATGACTTATCCACAAGTAAACAGTCTTGTTATCGGAGTCCAGGTCCACGAGGGTGACGTTGAACATGAATTCGGTTCCCCAGGTGCCCGAGCTAGGGTTCACTTGTGGGTTGGAGAGGTCCGGATCATCCGCCAAGTAGAAGGAATTGGAGACATAATCGCTCCCGTCTGGATAGAAATCCCTGGAAGCATTCATCTCCAGGGAATACCAACCATAGGACCAAGTGCTGTGGATGCTCGGAGATATAGAACAGTTGTAGTATCCATTTCCCCTGTCCTCTCCTTCACAGGAATAGCTGGTCTCGGGGACCGTGAAGTTCACGGAAGCGCCTGTTACCCCTCCGCACCCTCCCTTATCCGTCAAGTTGCCCCAAAGAGGGATCATGTCCACCCCTCTCAAGTATATCTTGTTTATCGGGTTCGTGATGTAAGCGTCGAACTCTGATGTTATGTTCACGCGCAGCAGTCCCGTGTAATTAGCTGTCTTCCAGTAAGCGTTCTCCAAGAGGCCTCCTGTCCAGTTCTGGACCCCTACCTCATAGGTGCAATCAGGATCGAAGTCGATGGAGAAATTCCCTTCCGCGTCCGTCGTCGTGCTTATCAGTGGACCCCAAGTCGAACCGTCGATGGTGACCCAGAAGCCCGCATCTTGATAGCTTATCTGAGAGGAGGGTTTATCGGCATCCACGGCCCTTAACTTGAAGGTAACCGAGCCGGATATCCTATTGACCACCGTATTGTTCCCTTCCCAATAAATTATGTTCACATCATCCTTCTCCACGGTGAAGTTTAGGGGGGTTGTCTCGTCCGTCCATTGATCGTCTTCCGTGGCGTTGAACTTCAAGGACCAGTTACCTATATCTGCGCTTGTGAAGGTCTTGGTAAAGCTCGCGAGCTGATCTATCCCAGTCCTTTGGGTGGAACCGCAAGACTCCCAACTCCCTCCCTCTTTCCTTATCCAACATCTGACAGTGACCGTGTCGTAATCCTCATCCGTGACGTAGACGGAGAAGGTGAAGGTCTCCCCCCAGCCTCCCACTTCTGGGTTAACGGAGGGATTTGTGAGGTTAGGTTCCGTCTCCACCCAGAACGCGTTCACCTTCGTCACGTTACCATCGTTGTAATTCGTCCTGTTAGAGAACATGGTTATGTTCCACCATTTAGTCGCCAGTCCTGAGGTGTTGAAGGTGCAGTTATATGTCCCGTTCCCGTAGTTACCTATTTCATCGCAGTAGAACTGGTTGCTCCCCTTAAACACCGTGAAGTTAACGGTGGCGTCCGTGATATAATCTCCACAATCATCTGGGATGTCCGCGACTATGGTCACATTGCTTCCCCTTAAGAACTCCTGTCCGTTGGGTTGCACGATGGTGTTGTTCAGATCCCCTACCACGTAAACCGTGAAATTCATCGTGCTGTTCACGTCGAAGTAGCAGGAGTCCGTGCTCCCTCCTATCCAGTATTGAAGTCCGACTGAGAAAGAACAGTTGGGGTTGAAACCGTGCTCGGAATTCAGATAGAACACGAGCTGACCCGTGTCGTTCGTTTGGCTCCAGTTGGAGAAGGTGTAAGTGGTGCCATCAGAGGTTATCCAAATAGTGCCATTGACTCCAGAAGCGTTCACTTCCCTGTCCGTGTCGTAGAAGGTCAACGCGAGCAGGGTGTAATTGCTCCCGAACCTGTTCACAGAGGTCTCATTACCGTAGTAGTGATACACGTTCAAGGTGTCCTTGGTCATGTTGGGTCCGTAATAGATGGTCGTGTTGAACAGGTTGGATGGTGTCCCGTCGTCTATCTGGAAAAGGAAGGAAGCATTAGATATGTCCGCGCAGGTGAAGTCAGTCACCGTAACCGAGCAAGTGCCCGGTGCGGTTATGACATCGTATCCTCTGTACTCGAACTGACCCGTGGTGTTCACGAACAGAGTGCAGTTTACGGTGTCGTTCTCCGGGTCCGTGATGTCAACGGTGAAGGTGTAGTTCTTTCCCCAACCTCCTGAATTAGGGGTCACGTTCAAGTTGGAATAAGAAGGTTGTCTGTTCTCAAGCCAGAACCAGTCATAGTATATGGTGGTGTTTGTGTTGTAATAGTTCCTGCTCGAAGTGACGTTCACGTGATATCCTCCCTCGTCCTTCCCCGTGGAATCCCAAGTGCAGTTGTAGTAGCCTCCACCCTGGTTCGTCGCTTGACCGCACTGATAGTAGCTCGAGGTTATGTTGTTTATGAGGTCTATGTTAACCGTGGCATCCGTTAATGGTCCCTCGGAGGGACAATCAGTGGAGAGGCTCACGTTTATGTTTATCTGATCCGTCACGTTGAATTGGGAGCCCTTGGTTGGGGATATGAGGTCGTTCATGATCCAGCCGTATACGTAGAGGACCTGAGTGGAAGTGGATGTCTGCACGTAGCAGACGTCCTCGCTTGAGGCGAACCAGTATTGGTCTCTCGCCTCATAAGAACAATTGGGAGAGAAGTGGTAAGTCAAGTACCCCGATGAATCTGTCACATTATAGACCTTGGACCAATAGTTAACCCCATCATAGGTGACTTGGAAGCTCCCGTTCACTCCGGCTGGCACGGGTTGGCCGTAGTCCGTGTCGTTCAAGAGCACCACCAGGGACGTCATCCCTCCTCTACTCACGCTCGCCCCGGAACCGGAGACGACTATAAGGGAGAGATCATCCCTTTCCAAAGTTATGTTACCTGGGGCGGTCTCCTGGATGAGGCCATAGGAGTCCTCTGCGGTGAACTTGAAGTAGAGGGTGGTGTTGTTCAAGTAATCCTCACATGAGAACCTCTCGTAGAATGGGAGCGTCGTGTTATCCAAGCAGTTCGTGCAGTTGGTGGAGTTCACGTAGAACCACGGTCCTGAGAGGTCGTGGGCCTTCCACAAACTAACGTTTATCACGTCCCCTGGATCCCCATCCCTCACCGTTATGTTGAAGTTGAAGAGGTAACCCCAACCTTCTTGTTCTGGGGAGACACTCTGGTTGTACAGCTCTGGTCTCTGCTCCACCTCAAAGGCGTTTTCCTGGAAATCATATCCTTTTATATAAGATTGATTGCTCGCGAGTGCGCTCACGTTCCACCATCCGAGTGGGAGGCCCGTCGTGTCCCAATTACATATGTAAGTCCCATTTCCTTGATCACTTACAGGGGAACATTGATACTCCGTCTCGCCTTGGCTCACGTTCACCTGGACACTAACTCCCACGGTGAAATCACACTCGTCCCATACCTCGACGGATATGGGAACTATGTCTCCCCTTCCGAACACTTGGCCGTATGGATAGGATATGTTCGGGGTCAAGTTGGCCATGATATCCAAGTAGAACACATCGGAAACATTTCCGAAGTAGTTGGCGCTCTCATCCACCTCCGCGTACCATTTCTGTTTCCCTACCCAATAGTTGCAATCTGGGTCAAAGGTGGCGTTAAGGAATCCATCAGCGTGAGCAGCGGTTACAGGTGTTCCATAATCCGTCCCGTTCACAGTGACATAATATCTTCCAGTCAATCCAGAGGTGATCACAGTGTCCGTGAAATCATCGTATACTATAGTGCTCAGGACAGTGGTGTTGTCGACCCTGTGAACCACGCTGTTATTCCCGTAGTAGTACTCGACCCTGACGGGCCTCTTGGTGACGTTGACCGTGTGATTTGAGGTCTCGTTGAATCCTGAGTGTTCATCGGTCGCGTTTATCTTCCACCACCACAATCCTATATCTCCAGGCAGATCGTGACCGTAAGAAAGTACTTTTTGCACGTTAGTGCAGTTGGAGCAAGTGGTGGAGTCCCTCTGGTACCACGTCACGTTGTCCTTTGTCTCCCAGAGGTAGAGTGTAACCGTCTCGTCCTCGTCCGTGACATTGATGTAAAAGTAGAAGGTGGTGCCCCAAGGACTAGAGACTGGAGAGACGTACTCGTCGAAGAGCTGCGGGTTCACTTGGACGAAGAACATCTCCGGGTGATAACTGAGGTTGTAGTTGTAGTAACTCGCATTGCTCCATACCTTTATATCATATAATCCGCCCGAACCCACCGAGGAGTTCCAAGTGCAGTTGTAGACACCGCTCCCTTCCTCAAAGTAAGGCGTGCACTCGTGCTCCTCCCCCCTATGGGTCACGTTTATGGAGAGGTCCGCGTTTTGGACGGTATAATTGCACCAATCAGTGACGTTCACTTTTATGGTGACATTTTCTCCTTTAGCGAATACATCAGAACCTCCCGAACCCGTGTCTCCCGTCGGCTGGATTATCAGGTTCCTTATCCAACCGAAGACCGAGAGGTTGAGTTGCTCCGTGATGTTGGCGTCCATATAACACGAGTCTCCTGAGGTCCCTCCCGTCCACATCTGCTCCATCGCGAGATAGGTGCAATCAGGCGAGAAGTAGTATACCAAGTAACCGGACTCGTTCGTCTGGTTCGTGTTGGCGGGACCGTAGTTGGAACCGTCAGTGGTGACCCAAATCGCGCCCGAAACTCCGGAGCCGACATACCCTCCTCTGTCCGTGTCATTGATCCTAAGGATGAGGGGTGCGTACTCTCCCCTGTTGATGTCGCTGTTGTTCCCGAACACATACTCTATCACCACATCGTCCTTTCCCAGGGTGATGTTAAATGAAGGTCTGTCCGTGGAATTATGGGCATCCGTCGCATTGAACTTGAAGTAGTAAGTGGGCATGTCTGAACAGGAGAAGTTGTCGTAGTAAAAGGTAAGTTGGGTTTCGAGGCCACAGTCGTAACACATTTGGGAGGTGATGTAGTTCCACGTCAAATTATCTGGAGAAAGCCAGAAGCTCACGTTGACATCATCCCCATTCTCATCGCTCACGTTCACGAGGAAAGTCCAGTTCTCCCCCCAACCTCCATCCCCCTCCGGGATCGCCGTCTCGTTCTTCAGTACAGGGGGCACCCACACCTGAACTATCTTGAAGGACTTGTACCTCGTGAAGCTCCCGTTGTTGTAGTAAGAGACATTGGTGGCGTTCATGGTCACGTTGTACCAGCCCTCATCCGCGTTGGTGGCGTTGAAAGTGCAGTTGTACGTCCCGTTCCCATAGTTCCCTATGGAATCGCAATAATATGTGGTCCCGAAGGCTATGCTGTACATGGTGAAGTTTACCTCAGAGTTGTTTATGTAGTGGAGGCCACACTCGTCCATCACATCTCCAGTTATGTTAATGATCAATTCCGCTGTCCTGTTGAAGACTTCGTTTATCGGGTAAGTGACATTTGGGACGAGTTGACCTATGATGGAGACGTTGTACTTGGAACTGTTGGTCTCCTTGTAACAGTTATCTATGAATGAGATGTAACCGTACCACTCCTGCTTCCCCGCCTCATAAGAACAGTTGGGATTGAAGTAGTGGGTGACGTAACCAGAAGAGTTAGTTGGGTTTGAGCCGTCGTCTAGGAATGCCGTGCCGTTGTATATCTTGAAGTAGATGATAGGTGAGTTGAAAGTGGGATTAAAGGCGGCGGGTTGACCCCTGTCCGTGTCATTCACCAAGAGGATGAAGGTTGTGTTATCCTCTCCCTGTCTGTTCACTGAGGTCTCATTCCCATATATGTGGATGAATTCCACGTCATCCTTGGTGACATAGTGCGTGTAGTTGTCCGTCTCGCTGTAGCTCTCAGGCACCCCTGGTTCGGACGCGTTGAACCTGTAGTAGAGGGATTTCTCCTTTTCCGCGCAGGTGTAAGTCCTGATGAAGCTAACGAGTTGATTGTTTGGAGTGGAGACCAGCGTACAGTTCGTCACGGTGTATTCTGTGGCAGGTGGTATCTTCTCCAAGAGGCACACTTGCACGTCCGCATAATGGTCCACCACAACCGAGAAGTTGTGAGGCTCTCCCCAACTCCCGTCGTCAGGAACGGTAAGAGTTGGATTCGTCAACTTCACTGGGGTCACGAGGAAGAAGGCATAGCCTTGGGTATAAGAATCGTTGTTGTAATAGCTCTTGTTCGCTACCACGGTCACGTTGTACCATCCGCTCGACTTCTCAGTGGAGTCCCAATCGCATGTGTAGTAACCTGAGGTGTAGGTGGCGTATCCTGTTTGAGGACACCTGAAGCTCTCGTTCGTCCTCAAGTTAGTGAGGTTGAAGTACACGTTCGCGTCCGTCACGTTAAGTCCACAATCGTCTTGTACGTATCCCTTCAGGGTTATGATGGCACCTTCCGTGTAATTGGTGGAACCGTCGGGTTGGGTGAGCGTAGCGCTTAAATCGCCGAGTATGATGATGGAAAAATTGACGCTCTCCGCGTCCACGTAACACGGTTCATTGCTCTCATTCACCTTCCACTTATATGCACCTGGAGCGAAGGAACAGTTGGGGTCGAAGTCATTGTAGTAGTAATCAAGAGTAAAGGAAGAGGGCAACTGGAAATAACTCGAGGAGTTAAGCACCCAGAACTTCACATTACTCGTGCTTATCTCGGAATCCGTCACGTTCTGGTTAAGGACGGTGTCCACTAAGTAAGCGGAAAGCAGGATGGAACCAGAACTCCTGTTCACGGGGAGCCCGTCTCCGCTCCTGTGCTGGACAGTTATGGGTTCCTCCTGCACGGTGAAGCTCTGAGTGCTCTGGTTTTTGAATCCAGAGGTGTCGTTGAACTTGAAGGTTATATACCATGTTCCCACATCGCTATAAGTGGCGTTGCAAGTGAAGTTGTGCTGGTAGATGGAGTAGTAACTATCGCAGTAAGTACAATTGTCGGTGAACACCAAATCGGATGGGGTTGGGGTGGACCCTTTCTTCATAAAATACCATATCCAGACCGTGTTGTTGTCCTCATCCGTGACGTTGGTGGTGAAGTTGAAGGGCGATGCCCCCCAAGGACCAGAGGAGATCGTCCAGTTATCTATTACGGGAACTGTCCCGAGGAAGAAGGCGTTCACGATGACATCCGTCCCATTCCAGTAGTCCCCTTGGGGCCTGTAAGCGAACATGGTGATGTTGTACCAACCGAGCGGAGCAGAGGAGAGGTTCCAATCATATATATAGTAATTTCCTGAGGTGGTGGCTGTGAAGGTCTTGTTGTAGTTTCCATTTTGGACTGTAAAGTTCACGGGGAAGTCAGATACGCTTGCTTTTTGATTTCCGCAGTCGTCGAAGACCGTCCCGTTTATCCTCGTAACGTTGCTTCTCGTGTAATTAGTCCCTTGAGGCCCGAGCAAGTTGGCCGTTAATTCCCCCATCAGGGTGAAATTGGAGTATTGAGTCACGTTGTCGAAGAGGCAGGAGTCTCCAGATGTTCCTCCATACCATGCGTGCACTCCCAAATAGTACTTGGTCTCATCAGAACACCAATCAGAGTTGGACATGGTCCTTATGAGGTGTCCTGTTTGGTTGGTCTGCGAGGGAGGTGGAGAGTCCCACGTGCTGAAGCTCGTGTCGAAGGTGTTTATCCATATTTTACCTAAGGCCTGGTAGGGATAAGAGCCGTTATCACTGTCGTAAACCTGCACCACGAAATCGGTTGAGCCGCTCCTGTTCACCACAGATCCGAAGGAGGGAGTTATGTTGTACACTTTGACGTCATCCTTGGTCACAGTGTACTCAAGTTCCGTCGTGTTTGAGCTTCCATCATCGTTGGTGGCATTAAACAGGAACCTCCATCCTCCTATTAAGCTACAGTTGTAATCAAAAGTGAAGTTCACTTGGGTCCAAGAGTAACAGTTGTTACAGAGGTAGGTGTCCACGAGGGAGTAATTCTCGTACTCGGAGAGGGTGGTGGACCTATGCCATCCATAGACCGTAACGTTCCTCCCGAACCTGTCCCTGACCATGACGGTGAAGTTGAATTCCTCTCCCCATCCTCCTGAGGTCGGGGATACCGTCTCGTTCTCCAACAGTGGTGTGTAGGTGTATACTTTGGACTTCACGAACAAGTCTTGGCTTTCATTGAACAGCTTTCCATAGTCCCACCTGTACGCGATGACGGTCACCGTAGCGTTGACGAAGGGATCCTTCGTGGCATCCGCATAGCCATAAATCCTTATCTTGCGGGTTGGAGAGACGAACTCGTCCTTCAATGGTTCTGAGATGGAGTAATTAGCCCACCTACTCCCGTTCGTGCTGAAGAAGTCATAATGCTCGTGCACCACCTCATAGCTTCCGTCGTCCTTGGATATGTCTATCCTCATCTCCCCGATAGTTAGGTTGTAGCCTTGGAACTCATGGACGTGATAGATGCCGAACCAACCTATCCCCTCGTAGGGTTCATTTGGGTGCTGGAAAGCGTGGGTATATTCCTCCGTGCAATTGGTGTCATTACAAAGATAGTACACGCTATCCTCGTAGTAGGAGGAGCCCCTAGTATCCCTTAAGCCATAAGGTTCGAGGAGTAGTCTCCCTGTTTCGGAACAGTTCAGGGTAAAGTTAAGGAGAGAGGTCTCCCTGGGAGCGAGCTCCGAAAGATTCCAGCTTATCTCCTTAGCGCTCTCATTCCAGCAACCATCCGTCCAAGTGACGTTACAGAAGTCGGGGATGGGGAGGTAAATCGTCCAATTCGTGGCATTGATGTCCCCTATGTTGGTGACTTTTAAAGTGAAGTTGTATGTCATATTGGGTTGGAAGCTCCTGGGTTCCTTCCACGGATACTCCTCTTTTTGCTTCACTTCCAGATCATACTCAAGGTGAGATTCGGATGAGTAATTGGAAGTCTGGACTGAGTGGTTCTTGTATTCTAATTGGCCCTGGGAACCATAGCTCACGTTCCAGTACATCCATCCCAAAGTGGAAGATGTGGATGGTGATTTGACCTGATAACTCGCCACTCCGTACTCGTTTATTCCGAGGCTCCCCATCTCCCAAGTGATCTTGTTGTTATCCAAATCCACAGTGGCGGAAATGAGCTCCACATTGCTTGAAAGACTGGGGTTCGCAGGGGTCCAACCAGGAGATATGGTTTCCTCTAGAGTTATGGGGCCACTCGCGACCGCGCATCCCTTGTTATGGACTACCAAAGAGGACTCGAAGACCTTATCCGTGGCAACATAAGTAGGGGTCTCCCTTATGACTTCCAGAATGGGTTGGATGCCATTCGTCACGTTGTAGGATTTTATCTCGGTGAAGTTAAGGCCCAAATCCGGATAGATCACGGTGATGGACACGTTGATGATGACGCTCTCGGAAACCGAAGAGGAGTTCAAGAGGAACGTGGTCTCTAGGCTCTTCCTCCAGTAATTGTGGAAGTACCTGTAAGGTGGAGAGAAGCTCCAACCAGGAGGGACTTGAAGGGTTATGTTCATCTCCGAAGTTTCCTCTAACATCTTCATGAGCTCTATCTTGACCGTATCAGTGGTATTCGGGCACATATAGGGTGGCACGTATATGCGTTCTTCCGTGGCGAAGTAATTGAACTCCTCCTTCCTCACATCCCTTCCCTCATCATATTCTAGCTCCGCCACCCAATAATACAAGCCATCGGATAAGTTCGTGAGGTTCACGTTGTAGAAGTTGGCCTCTGTGATGTCGTTGGGATTTATGGTGACGTTAGTGATGTTGGAGTAGTAGACTTGTCCGTTAGTGAGATTTAAAGTCAGGTTGCCCTGATAAGTTTGAGAGAAGGGGTTAGCTATCAAAACAGATAGGTTATACATGCCCCCATACTTTCCGTACCACTGGATGTCCGCGATCTTGACTTTCCTCACAAAATACCTC
>QMVD01000012.1 GCA_003660925.1 Nanobdellota archaeon | reverse complement strand
TCCAAGATTTCCCTCACGTCCTCCACTAACTTCTTCAGAGCGCTCTCCTTTTCCTTGTTCTTTCCGATGAGCTCGTTGTAAGCCTTCTCCGAGATCAGGGCTTCCCTGTATTGCTCCTCGATTATGGAATTGGTGGCCTCTATGCTGCTTATGATGTCTTGGAGCATCTTCAAATAATTCTTCAACTCCTTTCTCTCCCCCCTGGTGATGGGCCTTTTGACGGCCATTTCCTCGAGCTTCTTCAGCTCTTTCTTCAGGTTGCTTATTTCCCCTTCTATGGGCGTTAGGTCATCCCTAGTCAGGAAGTTCTCCATCTTGACCTTGTATTCATCCAACACCTTTATGATCTCTAAGGAAAGCTTGTCCAACTTCTCGACTTTGGAAACTAGTAATGGGAACTCCTCCACCCTCTTATTTATCTCCATATACATGTTCTCGATCTTGTGATAAATGCGCTCTATTTCCCTCTTAACCTCCTCTATGGCGGCTAATTTTTTTCCCACATCTTTCCCCAATTCTAAAATGGTGTGTATGTCGGAAAGGGCCTCGAAGGACTCCTTCATCATTGAGAATTTCTTGGACAGGTCTCTTACCACCCTTTCGTACTCTTCCACCTTGGACTGTAAGATGGTGAGCTCAGTCTTCAATGTCCTCTTTTCCTTGATGAGCTTCATCGGATCTAACTCAGAAATGATCTCCCCCATCTTCTTCAAGGATATCAAGGCTTCCCTTATGGTGGTCTCCCTCTCCATCACTAGTCCCCTTATCTCTCCTATTCGCTCCGCGTAGACATCGGTCTTTTCACGAAACTCTTTAACCGACTCCCTGAGCATCTTAACCTCTCTCTCAAGTGCCTCTATCTTAGCATTAAGAAGTTCCAGTGGTTCCATCTCTTCGGGCTTCTTCGTTTCCGGCTTTCCCTCTGGTTTTTCCTTCTTTTCTTCCTTCCGCTTCTCCTCTTTCTTTTCTTTTTTTGCCTCCTCCTTCGATTTCCCCTCTTCCTTCTTCTCTACTGGCTTTTCCTCCTTCGGCTCCTCTTCCTTCTTTTCAGGTTCTTTAACCTCTGGCTTTTCAGGAGCTTTCTCTTCCGCCTTCTCTTCCTTCACCTCTTTGTGTTCCTCAGACACAGTTTTTCCCTCCTCGCTCATCTTCTCTATCTCTGAAAGTACTTCTAACACTTCTTCATACGTATCTCCCATGGGTTATTTTCCGCGCCCTTTCTTCTTCGCCTTTTTCTTCTGCTTTTTCTTAGCTTTCTTCTTGACCTTCTTCTTCGTTTTCTTAGCCTTCTTGGTTCGTTTGGTCTTGAGGAGGTCCCTTATCTCGGTCAAGAGGGAGATCACCACGTCCAGCTTGTCCTTTGGCTCCTCCTCTTTCTCTTCCTCCCTGATTCTTTCCTCTTTTTTTGGCTCTTCCAACTTCTCTACTTTTGGCTTTATCTCCACTCCCTTCTCCGGTTCGGGTAGTTCTTCTTCTTTGACTTCTGGCTTCGCTTCGGGCTTTGGCTCTTCTGGCTTCTCCTCGGGCTTCTTTTCAACCTCTGGTTTGGCCTCCTCGGGCTTCTCTTCCTTCACCTCGGGCTTTTCCTCAGGTTTGACTCCCGGCTTTACTTCCGGTTTTGCTTCTGGCTTAACCTCGGGTTTCTCCTCTTTGTGTTCAGGAGACACAGGTTCTTTTTTCAACCCCAACGCCTTCAAGACCTCCTCATAACTTTTTTCCGAGATGGTCCCGGTCTCCACTTCCTCCCTCAACTCACCCATCGCGGGAGGCGTCTTTTCCTCCCTCTTAGCTATTTTCTCCTCGTATTTCTTGATTTCAGTGAGGAGCTCTTCCGGTTTCTTTTTCACTTCAACCCCTTCCTCTTCCTTCTTTTTGAACAAACCCTTCGCCTTTTCCGCCAGGGATTTGAGGTTCATTTCATCACGCTCCTAGCTTTTTGAGGCGAGTGTCAACCGAGTCGAGGTAAGCGGTCGCCATGTTGAACGACCCTTCCTTGAGCCTGTCCTTCGCGAGGTTGAGCTCGACCTCAATGTCATAAGTATCTACTCCCTTTTCCTTTAATTTCTTTACCCTCTCCTCTATTTCCTCTATCCTCTTCTTTATGCTGTAATAGGTGTTTATCTCCTCGTCGGTCAACCTCGAAGTGTCGTGGAGGAGTGGCCTGAACTGGATGAAGTAAGGCTTACCGTTGTTATAT
The DNA here is from genome assembly GCA_003660925.1 of Nanobdellota archaeon. Lineage (GTDB taxonomy): Archaea > Nanobdellota > Nanobdellia > B33-G15 > B33-G15 > B33-G15. The sequence goes on along the minus strand of QMVD01000012.1, from coordinate 11,957 downwards.
TCTGGGTTCTGGAACAGTCCGGTTCCGGTCTCCAACTTGGGTATCAGGGAAGCGTAGTGGGAGCCGTACTTCTGCTTCACCCTGTTTATGTCTCCCTCGTACTTGGTCCTCAGCTGTATCTCCGTCCCTATGTTGGCCCTTATGGCCCCCCTGAAGTCCATGAGGACCTGAGAGAGCATGAACAGCCCTATTCCCCACTTCCTGAACTCCCTCGCTCCCCTCTCCAATGCCACATATCCTCCCTTACCTCCATACTTCGGTAACAACCTGTGGACCTCGTCGTACACTATCAAGACTTTTAACTTCTTCGACTCTGGGAGGGAGAGCTTGAAGATGGAATCTATGGTCTTCCTCACGAAGTCGTCCAGCTTCTCTGGAGGCAACCTGTTAATGGCGAATATGGTCATCTCAGGCTTGTCCCAGTGCTTCCTTATGTCGAACTCGAACTCCTCGCTGCTCGCATCTATGATGTTGACCTTGAATCCAGTAGCCTGTTCTCTCCTCATGCCGAACATAGGATATCTCTTCAACATGTGCTCGTCCTTGCACGGCTTTATGAATCCTGTCCACTGGAGGGTTGGGTCGAAGACTATCACTGGGATGCCTTTTTTCAGGAGCTCCTCGGCGATCACCATGACCGAAACTGTCTTCCCAGCTCCGGTGGCCCCTGCCGCGATGCCGTGCATCATGAGCTGATTTATCTCTAAGTACGCTTTAGCATCTCTCTCAGCTATCTTTCCCAACCATATGGTATCAGGTCCAGCCTTCGGCACCTTATCCAAGTCAATAGGGAACACGTACCTCGCTGCTTTCTCTCTCCTCTCCTTCCACGCCCTGTAGAAGTTCCTTCCCAGCAGGATGATGACTATGATCCCTATGTAGACCCATATAGAAGTGAAGGCTGTGTAGAGGAAGGCCAAGATCGGTGAGGTTATCACCACCTTGAACGTGTCAAGGCTACTCGCTATCTTGCCGCTGTAGTGGGCGACCGCCTCAATGACGTACAATCCCGCCTCCACATCCTCAGGGATCTCCTCCTCTTTTGAGATCTCTAAAGTGGTCGTTATCGCCCTAGTCTCCTCGCTGCTCTTTATGATCCTCCCCGTCTCTACCTCCCTTATGGTGTAATTCAGCCAGACATCAACCCTCTTCGTGTTTCCCAAGTTGAACAACTGGGTGGTGAACTTGAGCTTGCCTCCTGGCCTCACCTCGGGTGTCAGGACGGTCACCTTGACGTCCAATAGGGCCTCCTTAACGGGAACCACCTTCAAAGTGGTGGCTACCCTTCTCTCCTCATTATCCAACCTCAACACGATGTCTCCCGTGTATATCCCTATGTTGCTGGTGGGTAGGGTGTAATACTTCATCTTCAAGGCAGCCCCTGACTTCGGTGGGATGGAGAAGGTTGGATTGGCTATCTGGATGAACTGCCAGATGTCTCCCTCTACGTAGGCGTTCACCCTCATGGCTGTGTCTTTGTTGTTGGTTATGTCCAGGGACACTATCTTATATTCACCTATCTCTAACTCTAACTCTATGGAGTTTTTGGATATCAAGGCGCTCGCCGGCCTGACTGTCTCAGCAGTTATTCCTCCCCCTCCGCCTCCTAGTACATATCCTGCTGGTGGTGGCGCGGGCGCCGGTGCTGGTGCCACTGTTACCTCTTCTTCCTCTTCAGCAGGTGCGGCTTCCTCTCCTGCTCCACCCGCCCCTCCTCCCCCCACTAAGGGACAATCCGTTGGACAATTTGCTGCGGACTCCGCGAACTCCAACTCACACTGTTGGTTACCACACACGTATTGGGCTAAGGCATATGCCCCTCCCACGAACTCTCTGTCTGCCCACACTATCTCTTGGGCGAAGTCTATGTGACTGTTTAATCTCCTCCAGTCGTTTTCTTTACACGTATTGTTGCCGAATAGCCATCTCCTACACTCGTAGATGCCAAGGTAGATGGGGGAGACATCACCTAAGGAGAGGTTGGAGTAGTTGAACCATATGGTGGCGTTCGGGTACACGAGTTGAGAGGTGTTGAAGGCGAAAGCTGTGACGACTCCGGCACCAGAACCAACGGATTCCTTGTCTATCAAGCCGACTATGAATGGGTCCGCGTATCCCTGATCTATCATGGTGTCCCTAAGTATCATGGCTCTGTAACCCTCGAGTTTCACATCGATGTCATAGGCTCTCACCGCCACGTAATCCCCGAATTCTCCCGTGGATTCATTCGTCGTGAGATGATACATCACGCTGTTGGTCTTGTTCCTGTAAAGGTCAACCCAACCTGGAATTGGTTGGTTATTGTGCTCTATGTCCACCAAGAACCCTCCGAACCACACCGTTGACTCTATGGCGTCAAAGTACGCATAACCCACCCCTTCCATCCCAGCGTAGTCCTCTGCTATGATCTCCGCCACGTAGGAGCCATTTTGGTTTACCCAGCTTCCGTCCAAATAATATTCGTAGTAGTAAACGTCCCCTTCCCTCCCGACGTAATTCATGAGGAGGTTGGATAGCTCGGAGCCGTCTGGCCTCGTTATGCTCACCCTGGCCTCTTTCACCGCCCCCTCTTCAGTTATGTTGGCTTGGATTAAGACGCTTTGGCCAGAGGTGAGTTTGTCGGGTATCGCAAGGGCCTTTACGACAGGAGGAACTGTATCTTTGTAAAGAACTGCCTTCCCCTCCACATCGGACTTCGTCACATTGTCTGGCAAGTAGTCCACTTTCACCTCTATGTCATATCCTTTGTTTTCCTTCATAGTGGGGGCCGAGATGACCAGCCTCCACCTCCCCGAGGAGTAACTGGCTCCCAAGTACTCATCCTCACTGAGCCACCTGTTCCCTATTCTGACGTGGAAATTGATATCCGCTGCATCCGTTATGTCGTTCGTCCCGTACTGGACCTTTACGTAGAAGTATATGAGATCTCCAGAGGAGACGTTAACCAGCGGGTTGTTCTCCGTGGGAGAGGTTATGTTGACTATTAAGGGAACCACTTCGAGTATCACGGTCGTGTTCTTCTGCTGAGGCATTCCTGAGGAGTTGAAGGTGAAGAGGTATTGGGTGTGGTTTGCCCTGACGGTAGTTTCAGGAGCATGATAGAGCACCTCGACCTGGCCCGTTCCATTGTAGGGAATGAACAAGGAGCTCACATCAGAACTCAAGTATTCAGAAGTGTTCACTAAAAGGACCAGGTCGGGTGCCCCGGTGTTGTTTACTGTGACCCACCCCACTGTACCGCTGTTTCCTTGTGCTACTTTCTTATACATCCACGAGGTGTTGTGTTCCCAGTTAGGAGCCACAGTAACATTAACCAAGGCCACATCGTATGCGTCTTCTGCGGACCTCGCTTCTATATATCCCGTGACCGTCCCTATGGGATGATGAGGTGTTGGGCTCACGCTCAGGTTAACTTCCATGCTCTCCGTCACGTTGAGCTGAGGAATGAGTGAAGGATAGAACGCGGGGGAGAAGTTACAGACATCTCCAGTGAGGCAGGTGAAGGTTATATTGTTCAGGGGCTCACTCCCAGTCGAGTTTATGTGGAAAGTCTGATTGACCGTGAGGCCATTTGCGAACACGTTTATCACGTCTTCATATATCTCGAGGATGGGATATGGTTTTATCTCAAAGATTATGGTCGTCGTGTCGTTCCAAACACTTCCATTTATGTTGGTCCAAGTGACCGTCAAGTTCACCGTGTAGTTACCGTCAGAGGTTCCTGCTGGGACGGTTATCACTGTCGTGTTGCTTATAGAGGTTCCTCTCAGGACTGTCCCGTAGTAGAATACGTCTGGAGTGGCGGTCCAGTTCTCAGGTAACCCAAAGGTCACGTTCACGTAGAACCCTCTAGCGTGTCCTGTGTTGTTTATGGTGAACAGCACTGTAGCGTTCCTGCTCTCATAAGCGGTGACGCCAGTTATGACCGTATCAGAGTAGGAGATGATGGTTATGTTGGTGACGTCCACCACTTCGAAGATGTCGGAGACGCAACCCACCACATTCTCCGTGTCGTTGGCGCAGAGAAGGATGGTATAGTTGCCCGTTTTATTCGGTGAGAATGTTTGAGTGTATATATCGTTCGTCCCGTTCAGGAAGGTCTGAATGGTGTAATTATCCGGATCGGTTATGTTAGTCCAGACTAAGCTCACTGCTAAGTTGTCCGTGACGTTCGCGCTTATGGTGAGGTTCTCATACCCGTTCTCTATGAAGTGGGAGCTCAAGGTGAAATTCTGTATGGTGGGTGGGGGGTTGGAAACGTTCAGCCACATATATGCCGTCTTCGTGGCGAAGGTGCTGTTCTCTTCCACCCTTATCTCCAAGAGGTACATGCCTCTCGTCGCGTCTATTGGAGCTATGTAACTCAGGTTTATCAGCCTCGAGGCGGTCGGTTCAGCGGAGAGGTAATCGGGCTTTATCTCTGACACGAATTGGGAGCCATTCTCGCTCCTATAGACGTGATACCACATCTTGACGTTCCCGACGTTGGTCAGATTCAGCTGTCCTAGCCTCCCGGAGGTGTTAACTGGTAATAGAACTGTCCCAAAGTCCGTCGGGCTTATGGTCCAGTTCATGTCAACCGGGATCGTTATGTTCAACCACTGGTAGTTGACACCCGCGTTGCTCGTGTTGGCAGCGGTGTAAGTCCAGTAGAAGCCTGGGGCCTGACCATAGGGGATGTTTATGGTGACCAAGGAGGTGAAGTTCTTGCCAGCATCCAACACTCCCCAGACCTCTGGATCGAAGTCCACGGTGCAACCAGGACAACCCACCGAAAGGTTCCCTCCCTCCACGAGTAAGTTTATGTCCTTGACGTAGTCGTTTCCGTAGGATTCCACGATTATGGCTTGAGTCGTGGAATTCCCGTGCCATATGGTCAGATCTAGTGGTGTCCTTATCCTGATCTCGGGATTGGATGCCACGTTTATCCTGGTTATGTTATAAGTTATTCCGGTTGTCCCATCCGCGTTATCCCATTTCGCGTACCCGTAGACTTCTATCAACATGTGTGGGGTACCTTCTAGGACCGTCACCCTGACGGGCCAAACACAGCTCTCATTTACTCCCACGTCCCCGCAATTCCGAGTGGTGGTATTGAAAACCACGTAGCCCGTGCTCTCCGTGACGTTCAGTACCGTGTTGTAGGCGGTGATGAATCCTATGTTGGTGAAATTGATCACGAGGTCGAAGGAGAAACTATCCTCCTGGGTTATGTTGGGTACTTCTATGTAACTTAGTTGAGTCACCTTTCCATAGGTTTTTCCCCACACGTAGAAGTAACCGGCGAAGGTCGTGTTCGTGTTATTTTCTGGCGCCCTGTCCATCGCCCATATGGTGACATTGTGTTCTCCGTCCATGTAGGGTGCATAGAACACTTGATAAGCTCCCGTCTTGTTGGGCCACGTCCCCAGGTATCCCATGGTGAGGTTCTCAAAACTGCCATTCGGTAGCCCGATAATCGCCTTGACCTCTTGGATGCCATAATTGTCCCAGACCGTGACGTTTATCTTAACTTGGTCCTTGTTCGCCTCTATGCTCTGATTCGGCGTGATCAACGGGTCCTCGAACCAAGGTGGCCTCGTGTCCTTCACCCATACCATAACCGAATCTTCCTTCTTACCTGCCTCATAATATTTCGCTGGGTCATCTGTGATGTTACACATAAAGGTGGTGTTTCCCTTATCATCTGGTGTCCAGTTGTATTGTACGAATCCATCCGCTGAGGTATTCAAGGTGACTATGTGATAGATCTCCGTAGGCGTCCTGTTGTACCAGATATCAACCGTGTAATTGGCGATTCCCTCAAATGAATAGGAGTCCTCCACCTTGCACCTTATGGTTATGTTGTCAGGATATGGATAAACGTTCCCATCAATGGGCTCATACATATAGACGTCTGCGATGGAGTTTATGGTTATCCAGATCACATCTTCTCCCGTATCATAATAAGTCCTCGTGGCCTTCGCGGATATGTTCTGATACCCCGGGATGGCATCTTTAGGATTCCAGGTGGTGCTCACGCCCTCAGCGATCTTCTGGTTGAACTGGTCGAACCATTCAACCGTGGCAGAGACCTGTTGGTTGTTCTCATCCTTAACTTGGGCCGTTAAAGGTATGGTGTCCTCTTTGGACCAGGTTGAGTTCTCTTCGGGGCTCGTGATGGTAATGAATATCTTTCCTTTCACGGTCACTTGGGTTGTATTCGTGGAAGATGGATCTTGTCCGGACTTAGTGGCATTTATGTAGATCGTGTAGACCCCTGGGAGGATGTCGTCCTGAGGGTTGTAAATGCCGGTGCACCAACCAGTGGCATTAGTGGTGCAATTATCGAAGAGGTATCCGGACTGGTTGTAGAACCAGACGGTCGCATTCTCAGCGTCTCCCACATTGGCATCGTTCACGTGCACAGTGATATTGGCCTGATAGGGCGCGAAGGAATCGTTCCTGTAAATAGTGCTCGGTTCCACGATGATGTCCGTCAGGATAAGGGGTCTCTTTATCCTCACAATGGTGAAATTCGTGTTGTTCTCGGAGGCGAAGTAGTACTTAGCATCATCATCAGTTATGTTACATGAGATGTTGTAATAACCAGCGCTCTCGTCGGAAGTGTCCCATGCCCATGAAGCCTTGCCCGTTTCATCGGTGTAATCCGTGAATTGCCACACGCCGTCCTTGTAGAACTTCACCTCGTAGTTGTAGATCCCTTGTCCCGAGGAGGCGTCCCTCACCATACAACTCACGGGGACTATGTCTCCCGCTAAATAGGTCGAGCCATTGGGGGGTTCCATCTCTCCCACGTAGCTCCAACTGTATATGTACAAGGTTATCTCTTCGCTCGTCCCGGGGTTGTAGTACTGCCTAGAAGCATAGGCTCTTATGTAAGTGGGCCCTGTCTTGTAATCTCCTGGCACTGTCCAAGTGGTGTTGTAACCAGTAGCGAGGACGTCATCAGATTCATTGTACCACGTCACGCTCCCATCGTTCACGTAGTAATCGCACAAGGAATCGTTGACCGTTGAGTTGAACCACAGAGTTTGCCACTTACCTACCGAGGTCTCATTCGCTGGGCTCAGGATAGTGACCTTCAAGCTCCCGAGGGCTGTCCAGCTCCCTTCCGTGCTGTTCTCCGAATCATAACATTCATCGTTGAAGACCCCTCCCACCCACTTTTGAGGTCCAACCGAGGTGTTACAGTCGGGGGTGTAGAAGACGGCACAGTAACCATCTGTGTTAGAGGTCGTGTTCAGTACGACCGAATAGTTCGTCCCGTCTTCCGTTATCCAGAAAGAGCAATTCACGTCCCCTCCCACGTAATCCCCTATATCCGCATCGTATATCCTCACTTCGAACTTTTGGGATGTCCCTCTGGTGACCGTTGCCCCATCTCCATAAGTCTTGGTCAACGTCACATTGTCCTTTTCAATGGTGAAGTTCAGGATTATGGACTCGTTGGTGTAACCACAACCGTCCGACGTCTCGCAACTATCAGTGGCGTTGAACTTGTACTCGTTCACACCTATATCCGAACAGAGGAAGCTCAAGTCGAATGGCACCTCTATGCTCACCCCAGAGGAAATCTGAGAGTCCAAGTAGGTCCACTCGGTCTCTCCATACTTCCTCTTCCACAGGCTCACATTGACTGGGGTATAATCCCTGTCCGTGAGGTAAACTACGAAGTGGAAGTTCTCCCCCCACCCTCCAAGCGTGGGGTCCACGCTCGGGTTGCTCAACTCGGGTTTGGTGGCTATGAAGAACGCGTTTTCCTTAAGGGTGGAGTTGTCCACGTAGTGGGATTTTGATGCGGAGAGGGTTATGTTCCACCACCTCAAAGACCTTCCAGAAGTGGACCAAGTACAGTTGTAGAATCCCCCTCCTTCCTCGTTTATGGGCGTACAATAAGAGGTGTATGTCCCTTTCTCTACCGCTATGGTGATCGAGTCGGGATTCTCCACTCCACCACAATTATCCGTCAAGTTGGCCCTTATGAACAAATCATTCCCACTTAAGATGGATATGTTGTCTGGTTCTAGGATGTAGGGCCTAAAGTGAGACCAGATGTGTAAGGTGTAGTTAGTAGAGTTAGTGTCTTCGTAGTAGGGGTTTCCAAGAGTCCCTGCCTTCCACTTTTGCTGCATGACCTCATAGTCACAGGTTGGAGTGAAGTTGAACGCGGCATAACCGTCCGAATCCGTGACCTTCAAGGTCCCAGAGTCCCAAGTACTGCCGTCCTTGGTGACCCAGAAGTAAATGTTCTGGGAAGAGGGTAGGTATTCCTCTTTGTCCACGTCATACACTCTAACCTTAAGAGTGGTATAATTTGAAGGTATATCCCTCCAAACTTCAGAGCCATCCCCTGAGATCATCTCAAATACGACTTCATCTTTAGTCACGTTGAATTGTTTGACAGAAGTGGTGTTGGTGTAACTCCTGTTGTCTATGGCCTCGAAGTAAAATTCCCAAACCCCTATGTCGGAGCCATCAAACCCTCTGTAGGTCAAGGAAATGGTCTCATTCACTGGGGCAACCACATAAGTCTCATTGGCCTTCGTCCAAGACGAAGAACCTTGTTCCCTTATCCAAACCCTAACAGTGACATTATCTAGGTCTTCGTCGTCAAGGATGACCGTGAAGTTAAATAACTCTCCCCAACCCCCTTCTTCGGGACTCACACTGTGATTAAACAATTCTGGTTTCGTCTCTATGAAGAACTTATCCTCTCCTATCACAAGGGAAGGATTCATGTTAGTCCCATTGGAAAACATGGTGATATTGTACCACCTGGCCGGCTTTCCCGTGGAGTCCCAATCACAACCGTAGTCCCCGAGCCCATAGTTAACTGTTGGGCTACAGGAGAACTCTTGACCATTTTCATTGGTCACGTTGAAGTGCACGTCGGCGTCCTCAACTGCTTGGTCACAGTCGTCTGTCACATGACCTCTCAAAGGTATCGACGATCCTCTGAGGTAGTCCTCTCCGTTAGGTTGGGTTATGGAATTGACGAGGTCCGCTATGATATAGAGCGTGAAATTATCGGAATTGATGTTCTGGTAACAAGCATCGCTCACGTTTACTTTCCACCACTGGAGTCCCTTTTCATAGAGTGGAGTACAGCCGGGGTCGAAGTAGTAAGTGAGGTACCCATCGTCATCCGTCTGGGTAAAGTTTCCAGGTCCCCAGTTGCTCTGGTTCGTGGTCACCCAGAAGGAAGCATTCACGTCCGCTGGCACGTAGGAATCGGAGGAGTTGTCGTAAATCCTCACCTTCAAGGTCGTGTAAGAGGTACCAGACCTGTTCACGGGAAGGCCATCTCCTGAGATGTGGAAGATGGTTATCACATCTGCCGTCAAGTTCGGACCATACTCTCCAGTGGTGTTGAAGAGGTTCTCCAGCGTCCCGTCATCTATCTGCCACATGAAGTAAGTGGCTCCTATCCAATCACAAGTGAAGTCTGTCACATTCACCTGACAGGTCCCCACACCATTTATCACGGTGTCATTCCCTTTCGGCACCCACGTCGAGTTGTCTTTAGAGACGAAGAGCGTGCAAGTGACATTATCGTTCTGCAAGTCATTTACTCCTACTTCATAAGTGAACACATCTCCCCATCCGGCTTCGGTGGGCGTGAAGTTCATGTAGGTTATGTTCGGGGGCGTGTTCTTCAAATATATCCAGTTGACGTATAGGGTGGAGTTGGAATTCCAATCAGATGTGTAACTCGCGTTCACTGTTATGTTCCAGTAGCCTCCTTGCTTCTTTGAGGTGTTCCACTCGTAGTAGTAGGTTCCGTTTCCTATATCAACTCCATCATGGGACTCACTAGTGCCGTCTGGTGCGGTTAGGTCAAGGCTCGTGGTCGCTCCAGAGATGAAGCCATCCTGGGGACAGTCAGTGAACACATCGAAGGAAAAGTTGACTAACTGCCCTACCGGAATCGTTTGATTAAACTCTGGATAGGTCAAGTTGATCTTCAGCTGCCCCCTTATGTTGAATGGGTAGGAAATGGAGATGTTGGCGTCCTTGTAACAAGTATCGTTGAACACTCCTGACTTCCAATATTGTTGTCCGACATCGTACCCGCAGACGGGGTCGAAGAGGGCAACGAAGTAACCGGAAGCGTTGGTGATTATGTTGGTCCCAGAGTCCCAAGTGCTCCCGTCTGTGGTAACCCACAACTTACCCGAGACGTTCTCCTCCACGTACACGTCATATCCATACCTCTGGCTCCTGTCCAGATCTCTCACCTTAGTTATGGTAGTGAGGTTGTAAGGCCCATCCCTGTCCACGGTCAGCGGATAGTAGTCGACATAAAGCACCTCCACGTCATCTTTTTGGATGGTCAGACTTTGGACCGAAGTGTTTGCTGTGTAACCGAACTCGTCCGTGGCATTGAAGAAGTAATACCAGTCTCCTATGTCATCGCAAGTGAAGTCCCCCTTCGGGAATATGAGCTTCGTGTAGGAACAACCAGTACAATTATTGCTCCCTCCATATATCCACGGCCCATCGGGTTTCCTGGAGTACCAGAAGCTCACGTTCACGAAATTCCCATCCAAATCAGTCACTTCCACCGAGAAGTTGAATTCCTTTCCCCAACCCTCTGTCGTTGGGCTGACGGAGGGGCTCGTGAGCAGGGGTCTGGACGCCAGGAAGAAGGAATGATTGTATGTATATAAATAATTGTTGTAATAGGCTCTGCTCGCGTTCATGGTGACGTTGTACCACCCATAATCCATTGTATCTGTGTCCGCTGCTAAGATGGTGCAGTTATAATAACCATTGGACTCATTCTTCACATTAGTGCACTCCATCGTACTTCCATCCCAAGCCGTGAACTTAACTGTAGCATCTGTGACGTAACCGCACTCCAGATCTGTCACGTTTCCTCTCAAGAACACATCATCCGCCCCTCTCAAAAAGCTTTGTTCCCTAGGCTGTTCCAATTCAGATATCAAGTTAGAGTGTATGAAGGTGGTGTAATCACTGGAGTTACCCCCGTAGGTGCAAGTTCCTTCTGACGCTACTACGCGCCATAGCTGTTTTCCTACCTCATAGGTACAATCGGGGTCGACGGTGAAGTTTGCATATCCACCAGTATCAGTTATCTTGAAATCGATTTGCTCGAAATCCGTGTGGTTCTTGGTCATGTACAAGTACGCTGTGACCCCACTCACTAACTCTTGGGTGGCCGCATCCCTTATCTGCACTTTATAATCCTGTGATTCAGAACCTATTCTGTTCACGTGACTATTATTTCCTTCTATGAGGATTATCTCTATAGGATTCCTCTCCACAGTTATGTTGTAGACGATGGTGGAGTCATTGTACTTATTTCCGCCCAACAACGGGGAGTTGGGATCGTCCTCTGCGGTGAACTTGAAGTTCCAGTTCCCAATGTCAGAGCAGGAGAAGGTGTAAGTAAATGACACGGTCTCGTTGTTCGCTCCTTTCACGGTCTTCGAGTCAGCAGGGGAGGTCCAAGTGTCCCCTTCTTTTTTCAGCCAGAAGTAAACCGTGACCGTATCATTATCCTCATCATAGACCGTCACGTTGAACTGCCACGGATAGGAGTAACCAGCACTCATGCTCTCTGGGTCCACCTTGACATTGCTCAGTTCCGGTTCTGTCTCTATGAAGAAGGAGTTGGTGAACAGTGTGGACTCATTGATGTAATATTCCTTGGAGGAATTTATCCTCAAGTCGTACCACTTAGCTGGCATGTCCGAGGTGTTGAAGGTGCAGTTGTAGTAACCATTCCCTTCATCGTTTATGGGTGCGCAGTAGAAAGGTGCTCCGGTATCCACGTGAATCATGGTGTAATTAACGGTGGCAGATGACAACACTTCAGACGGACAATCTGATGTGAGGTTGGACCTTATGGTTATGTTGTATCCCTTCAAAGTCACGTTGTTTATCGGCTCCTCCAAGTAGTTGGTGATGGTTCCCCATATGGTAAGGGT
>QMVD01000011.1 GCA_003660925.1 Nanobdellota archaeon | reverse complement strand
CTCGGATATTCTCTCCTCAAGGAAGGAATCCTCTACAGAGAAGTCGTGGAGGTCATAGAGGATTTCGTGAAGAATTCTGGAGCGAGATTGGCGTTTCCGGTGAACATTTCGGTGAATGAGTGTGCTGCACACGACACATCCGGAGAAGGAGATGAAAGGTGTTTTGAAAAAGGAGATTTAGTGAAACTGGATATAGGGGTACACCTCGATGGTTACATAGCTGACACCGCGGTGACCAAGGAGATTGGGTCGAGAAGGTATGTGGAGATGATAAGGGCGAATGAGGAGGCCCTGAGAAAGGCGTTGAAAGTGGCAAGACCTGGGGTCCAAGTACGGGAGATAGGAAAAGTGGTTGAGGAAGTCGCCTCAAAATATGGTTTTAATGTGATCAAGAACCTCACTGGCCACTCCATATCCAGATATGAACTACATGCCGGCTTGGGCATCCCTAATTACGACAACAAGGACAAGAGCACGTTGGAAGAGGGAATGGTGGTGGCAATAGAACCATTCTTCACGGACGGGGTGGGTTATGTGATAGAGAAGGGGGAGCCCAAGATATTTAGGGTGGTGAAGAAGGGGCGTGTTGGAAGGGAGCTCTTGAAGAAGTTGGAAGAAGAGTATCACGGCCTCCCCTTCTCAAAATTCTGGGTGAAGGACCCTAAATTGAGCTTGCTCTGTAGAGAAGGTGCCCTCAAGGCTTATCCTCCCTTAGTGGAGAAGAGTGGTGGGATGGTGAGCCAGTTCGAGCACACCCTAATAGTGGGAGGGAAGGTCACGACCAAGTAGAAAAACATTAAAAGGGTTTTCACTTTTTCTCCACCCATGATTATAATTATAGCTGAAAAGCCCGCAGCTGCGGAGCGCATAGCTATGGCTTTGGGCGAACCCGAGAAGAAGGAAGAAGGAGGCGCCCATTACTTTCAGGTTGGAAACAAGGTAGTGATACCCGCTGTGGGTCATTTGTTCGGATTGAAGCAAGCCACGAGTGGAAGTTATTATCCTGTGTTCGAGGTCGAGTGGGCCCCTACATTTGAGATAAACAAGAGGAACGAATATGCTAGGAAGTACTTGGAAAACTTGAAGAAGTTCGCTGATGTGGCTGAAGACATCTACATAGCTACCGATTATGATGTGGAAGGGAGCGTCATAGGATACAACATCTTGAGGTTCGTATTCAACAGGGAGAAGGCTAAGCGAATGAAGTTCTCCACCCTCACAAAAGAGGAATTGCTCCATGCCTTCCAGAATCCCATAGAGTTAAACAAGGGGATGATCAAAGCTGGTCTAACTAGACACACCTTGGATTGGTATTACGGCATAAACCTTTCGAGGGCCCTAACTCACTCCATCAAGAAAGTGGGAAAGGTGTTCAGCGTTCTCTCCATAGGGAGGGTTCAAGGCCCCATGCTTTACTTCTTAGTCAGGAGGGAAAGGGAGATAAGGGCCTTCAAACCAAGGCCCTTCTGGCAGGTCATCTTGAAATTTCGCTTGAAAGGAAAGGAGTTCGAGGCCCTCTACAGGGAGAAGCAGATATGGGAAGAGAAAAGGGCGGACGAGGTCGTCAGGAGTTGCGAGGGAAAGAAGGGTGTCGTGAAAGACGTGAAGAAAAGGGTCGTGAAGAAGAATCCCCCCGCCCCATTCGACCTCACTTCTCTTCAAACAGAAGCTTACAACTTATTTGGTTACTCCCCGAAGAGGACCTTAGATATAGCTCAATCTTTATACACTCAAGCCTACATCTCTTATCCGAGAACCTCAAGCCAAAAGCTCCCAAAACAGTTGGATTTAAGAGGGATTTTGAAGAAATTATCCGCTCAAAAGGAGTTTAAGGAGCTCTGCCAGGAAATCTTAAAGGGGGAAGTGGAACCTCATGAGGGGAAGAAAAAGGACCCTGCTCACCCAGCTATCCACCCAACAGGGGAGGTTCCAAAAAAGTTGACTGGACCTGAAAAGAAGATATACGAACTGATAGTCAGGAGATTCCTCTCTTGTTTCATGGAGCCCGCGAAGAGGGAGAGCATATCCTTGACCGTTGACATCAACGGGAACGAGTTCTTGACCTCTGGCTCCAGGACGCTAAAGGAAGGGTGGATGAGGGCTTATAAGCCGTTCCTCAAGCTGCAAGAAGTGGAGTTTCCAGAAGTGAAGATTGGGGAGGAGATAGAGGTGAAGGAGCTGGAGAAGTTGGAGAAAGAGACACAACCCCCGCAAAGGTACACCCAAGGGTCCATCATAAAGGAAATGGAGAAGAAGAACTTGGGAACTAAAGCTACGAGAGCCCAGATCCTCCAAACTTTGTACGATAGGGGGTACATAGTGAACAAGAGCATCCAAGTGACCGAACTAGGCATGACTCTGGTGGAGGCCTTGGAGAAGTACTGCCCAACCATCCTGAGCGAAGAGTTGACCAGGGAATTCGAGCGAAAAATGGAGGAAGTGATGCAAGAGAAGATCCCTATGGAGAAGGTCTTGGAAGAGGCGAGAGCTGTGTTAAGGGAGATCCTGAAGGAGTTCAAGGAAAATGAGGAGAAGATTGGGAAGATACTCGACGATGCCCTAATGAGGACGAGGGAGGAAGAAAGGACCTTGGGAAAGTGTCCGAAGTGTGGCGGGAACCTGAAGATCATATACACTAAGAAAGGGAGATTCGTGGGTTGCAGCAATTACCCGAAGTGTAAGAACATGTACCCCATCCCGAGGGTAGGAGTGATCAAGAAGACGGAGAAGACGTGCGAGAAATGCGGCACTCCCATCATCTACGTGTTCAGGAAAGGGAAGAGACCTTTCAAAATGTGCTTGGATCCAAATTGCGAAACTAAGAGCGGGTGGGGAAAGAAGCAATGACCTCGTATATGGGGCCTTTAGGGGTCAAGGTTGACCTGAAGAGGGAGAAAGAACTCACCTCGAACTCGTCGGAGGAGAACTCCCTCTTCAAGACTTCCACTCTCCCTTTCGCCCGGGCTATGGTGACGTGAGGAACGAAACGCTCATCCCTTCCCAATCTCCTCTCGATCTCCTCGTGCAACTTCTCAATTTCTTCGCTCCCCTTTCCCACTCCTATCCAAATAACCCTTATGAACCTCTCATTCGGGAAGAAACCGATTCCTTCCAACTTGGCAGTGAAGGGTTTGAACTCCACGTCTTCTAGTGCTTTCATGACTTGATTCGGATCCACATCCCCCAAAAACCTGAGGGTGAGGTGGAGGTTCTTCTTCTCAACGAACTTCACCCTCCCCCTCACCCACTTCTTGAACTCCTCTATTTGATCTTTGACGTGCTCTGGGAGTTCGATGGCCAAAAAACACCTCATGTCTTTCATTGGAGGTCCTTATTTAAAATAATAAAGGTTAGAGGAGGGCTTCCAGCTCCCTCCCCTCCGCGTTCCTCTTCAGCCCTTTCTCCTCCAGGGCCATCCTCTTCCCTCTCAGCTTCTCCTCTATGATGTCGAGGACGTAGTAGGTGATGGCTGCTTCGACGGGTCTATCGAGCTGATAGAGCAGCAGGAAGGGCAGTACCTTTCCGGCTCCGTCCACCATCAAGATGGTGAAGTCAAGGGTCTTCTTCTCGAACTCCGGGCTGTTCAGGGTTTTAGAGAGCCCATCCGCCGTCTCCTTCACGTAGCTCCTGATGGGTTTAATCCCTTCTCTCGGGCCCTCTGTCAGGAGGAGGAACTCCGCGTCGTACAGTGCTTTCAAGAAGGGCTTCACTGTCCCTGGAAGTGGGAGCGCCTTTAAGGCCCTCGGATAGAGGACCTTCTTTTCTTTCATGCCCCCCACCTCCGATAATTACTTTGTTTTCCGAATTTAAAAAACTTACTACTCTACGGTAGTTGCATATTTTTTTATTGGTCGGTCAAGTGATAGAAAAGATGATAGACATCGAGATTTTGAGGAAAAATCCAGAGGTTGTCATAGAGAGTTTGAAGAAGAGGAGAGATGAAGAGAAGATAGGTTGGGTGAAGAAGCTAATAGAGTTGGATGAGAAGTGGAGGGAAAAAGTGAGGGAGGATAACAGGTTGAGGAGAAGGAAGAACGAACTCGTGGAGGAGATCGCCAGGAGGAAGAAGGAAGGGAAAGGAGTGAAGGTCCTCATAAGGGAAAGTAAGGGGATCGAGATAAAGATAGAGGAAAACGAGAAGGAAATGAAGGAGCTCCAAAAGCAGATAGAATACTACCTCCTCCGCATGCCAAACATACTCCACGAATCCGTCCCTTACGGGGAGGACGAAAGCGATAACGTCCCCATAAGGTTTTGGGGAAAGCCTTTGGTATGGAAGGAACACCTGGAGGAGTTCAAGCGTCAAGGTGGGAAAAAGGCGAAGGTAGTGAAGTGGAAACCTTTGGATCACCAAGACTTGGCAGATAAACTTGGGCTCATAGATGTGAAAAGAGCGGCTAAAGTAGCTGGCTCCAGATTCTACTACTTGAGGAAAGAATTGGTGATCCTAGATCTCGCTTTGCAGAGGTTCGCCATGGACTTCTTGGTCAGAAAAGGGTTCACTCCCATAGAGCCCCCTTTCATGCTGAGGGGAAAGGCGGAGGAAGGGGTCACGAGCTTCGAGGACTTCGAGGAGATGTTGTATAAGATAGAGGGAGAAGATCTCTATCTCATACCCACTTCAGAACACCCCATAGCTGCTATGCATATGGACGAGATCTTGAACCCAAAGAACCTCCCCTTGAAATACGTTGGGATAAGCCCTTGCTTCAGGAAGGAGGCCGGAAGTCATGGGAGGGATACAAAAGGAATCTTCAGGGTCCATCAATTCAACAAGGTGGAACAGTTCGTGTTCTGCAAGCCTGAAGAGTCATGGGGCTGGTTCGAGAGGCTCATTAAAAACGCTGAGGAAATCTTCAGAAAGCTAAGGATACCCTACAGGGTGGTCAACATTTGTACTGGAGACATAGGGATGGTTGCGGCGAAGAAGTATGATTTGGAAGCGTGGCTCCCCGGCCAGGGAAAGTATAGGGAGATGGTCTCTTGCAGCAATTGTACGGAGTGGCAATCCAGAAGGCTGAACATAAGGTATTTCCTACCTACTGGGGAGAGGAAGTACGTTCATACTCTCAACTCCACAGCCATAGCTACTGGAAGGGCTATCATTGCCATCATGGAGAACTTCCAGAGGAAGGACGGAAGCATAAAGATTCCAAAAGTTCTACACAAGTACACCGGTTTTAAACGCATAGGTTTAAAAAGAGACTGAAATTCTTGAGCTTATGGAAGCTTACATGCCGGATACGAGCGCAGTAATAGAAGGCTTACTCACGAGTATGGTGGAAAGGGGAGAAATAAAGGGGAAGATCTTGATTCATAAAGCAGTCATAGCTGAGTTAGAGCATCAAGCGAACTATGGGAAGGAAATAGGATTCTTAGGTCTGGAGGAGATCAAAGATTTGAGGGAACTGGCTCAAAAGAAAGGGATCAAGGTGGAATACGTTGGGGAGAGGCCTTCTAAATATCAGATAAGGGGGGCTAGAGCTGGGGAGATAGATGCTATGATAAGGGAGGCTGCTTGGGAGAACGGCGCCACGCTCATTACCTGCGACACAGTCCAAGCAGAGACCGCAAAGGCTATTGGGATGAAAGTCATCTTCATCAAGAAGGTCAAACGTAGGAGGAAGTTATTGTTGGAAAAGTTCTTCGATGAGGAAACAATGAGCGTACATTTGAAAGAAAAGACTGTCCCATTCGCGAAGAAAGGGAAACCCGGGAGTTGGAGGTTCGTGAAACTGTCTAAGAAGATGATGTCTCACAAAGAGATTTTAGAGATAGCTAAGCAGATCATAGAGATGGCCAAGATGACCGAGGGAAGTTTCGTAGAGGTGGAGAGAAAAGGTTCCACCATAGTCCAGTTGGGACCTTACAGGGTCATCATAACGTGGCCTCCTTTCTCCGATGGGTTGGAAATAACAGCTGTGAGGCCCATTAGGAAGTTGAGTTTGGAAGAGTATGGATTGGACCCAAAGCTCATGGAGAGGTTAGAAAAGAAGGCGGAAGGCATCCTGATCGCTGGAGAACCTGGGGCAGGGAAGAGTACTTTCGCTCAAGCGTTAGCGGAATTCTACGCAAGTAAGGACAAGATCGTGAAGACCGTGGAGGCCCCAAGAGACCTTCAGCTTCCACCGGAGATCACTCAATATTCGAAGAACATAGGGACGAGTGATGAGATTCATGACATCTTACTCCTGTCAAGGCCCGATTACACGATCTTCGACGAGATGAGGAACACCCCAGATTTCAAGCTCTACACCGACATGAGGCTCGCTGGGGTAGGGATGGTGGGAGTAGTGCATGCCACCACCCCCATAGATGCGATCCAGAGGTTCGTTGGGAGAGTGGAGCTCGGCATGATCCCAAGCATCATAGACACCGTGATTTTCATAAAGGATGGGGAGGTACAAAAGGTCTACGAACTCAAGATGACCGTTAAGGTCCCGACGGGCATGACCGAAGCGGACCTCGCCAGGCCCGTGATAGAAGTGAGGGACTTCCTAACGGGTCAGTTAGAGTATGAGCTGTATTCCTTCGGGGAAGAGACCGCTGTAGTACCCATAGTTAAGGAGAGGTCAAGAGCAAGGGAGCTCGCTTCCAAGACCATCGAGAGGGAGATGAGGAGGTTGGTGAGGGGAGAAGTTAAGGTAGAGGTGCCCTCTGATAGGAAGGCCGTGGTGTACGTGGAGGAAAGAGAGGTCCCGAAGCTCATAGGGAGAAAGGGAAAAAGGATCGCGAGTATAGAGAAAAAGTTGGGGATGAGTGTAGACGTGAGGCCCTTGGAGAAGGAGAGGATAGACTTTGACGTAGAGATAGGTAATAAAAACGTTATCGTGTATGTGGAACCAGGGCTCGTGGGGAAGAACGTGGAGATCTGGATAGACGGGAAGAAGGTCTTCGAGTCCACGGTTGGAAAGAAGGGAATGATCAGGATAAGGAGGAGGAGTGAGGTAGGAGAGGAAATCGTTCGGGCTTTCAAGGAAGGACGGGAGATAAAGGTGGTTTTGTGAAGGTCTTGGCCTTCTCGGATATTCATGGGGACTGGTATCAACTCATGGAGCTAAAGGAGAAAGAAGCGGATCTCGTGATCGTTTGTGGTGACTTGAAAGGAAAGTCGAACAATGTGGAGTATGGGCTCTCCATCCTGGCAGAGTTCAACAAGAAGGTCTTGATCGTACCTGGGAATTTTGAGAGGCCCGAAGAAGTGGATGAGTGGTGCCTAAAGTACGATTTCATCAACCTCCATGGAAGGTTGTACGAGTTCATGGGCTACAAGTTCTTCGGGATAGGTGGGGCGTTGAGGGGTCCTTTTAACACGCCTTTTGAAATGGAGGAAGAAGATTTCGAGCGCTTCTTGAAGGGGTTGAAGAGCGATGACAAAACCATCTTGGTGACCCATAATCCTCCTTACAAGTGCGTGGACAGGACCGCCATGGGGATTCACATAGGTTCCAAAGCCCTCAGGGATTTCATAGAAAGGAACGTCATCAAGCTCTGTTTGTGCGGACACGTGCACGAAAGGGCTGGTGAGAGTTGTATAATAAACGATACTAAGGTGATAAATGTGGGGAAGAAGGGAGTGGTGATAGAGCTTTGAGGATAGTGATCACTGGGACCCCAGGGACGGGAAAAAGTGAGGTCGCCAAACTCTTGGGGAGGAGGCTCAGGATAAGGGTTGTTGACTTGAAGCCATTCCTGGAAAGGGCGAAAGTCGGGTACGATGAAAAGAGAAAAAGTGATGTGATAGATGAGGAGAAGTTAGTGAGGCTCTTCAAAGGCTTAGAGGGAGATTTCATCTTGGAAGGTCACTTAACTCATTATCTCCCTCCAGATGAAGTGGACCTATGTGTGGTCCTCACTTGCAGCGGGAAGGAGTTGAGGGAAAGGTTAAGGAAGAGAGGATGGAGTGAGGAAAAAGTGGAAGAAAACGTGATGGCTGAGCTCGTAAAAGTCTGTTTGGGAGAAGCTATGGATAGGGGACACAAACCTTTAGTCATAGACACCACTGGCAAGGGCGCTGAGGAAGTGGTGGAGGAGATCGTGGCTTTTATATCTGAGCGTATGAAGAAAAAAGTATGATGCTCGCTTTCTTAGGAGTCCTCATAGGTCTCATACCAGGCCTCCATGTGAACCTCATAGCCCCTTTGATCAAGAACGTTGAGAACTTCTCTTTCATCGTGGTCTCTATAGCTTTGATGGCAAACTTCTTCGAGTTCTTGAGGTCCTCCCTGTTCTACTCCCCAGGAGAAGGAGACGTCCTAACAGTGCACCCTATGAGGAGGTTGACGGAGGAAGGTAGGTTCTTGTATGGGATCAAGTTATTAGCCTTGGGTGGGTTGGGTGGAGTTTTATTGAGTGTGGTCTTTCACCCTCTCCTCTTGTCCCTGATACCGTTCATCTATTACGAAGTGAAACCCCTCATCCCCTTTCTCCTCTTATTGATCTCCGTTCACCTGATCTTAAAGGACAAAGTGCCCTGGGCTCTAACTTACTTCTCGCTTTCTGGCCTCCTGGGACTTTGCGCTCTCAATTCAAACATGAGGGAGCCCTTGCTTCCCCTGCTCACTGGCATGTTTGGGATTAGTTCTTTACTATCCGTCAAGAAACCCTTTAAGAGACAGATGAAGATGGTATCTTTTATTCTGGATAAAGTGGACGTCATGAAGGGGCTCTTCCTTGGCTTCTTTTCCTCCTTTGCCTTGAGCGTCATCCCATCAATAGGCCCAAGTCAAGCATCCATGATTGGGGCAGAATTCGAGCGAAAGAGAAAGGATGAAGTCTTCCTCATCTCCATAGGTTGCATAAACACGAGTGACGTTTTACTTTCCCTCTTCTCCTTGGAGGCGATAGGAAAAGCAAGGCTAGGTGCTTTCTCTTACATAAGGGAGGTCAACCTTCCTCTCTTGTTGTTAGTTTCCCTCCTAACAGCCTTTTTCTCCTACTTCCTTCTCATCAAGCTCTCCTACTTTCTCTCTAAGAGATTGGAAAAGATGAACCTCTTCCTCCTGAAATCTTCCTTGCTCTCCCTCATCTCCTTCCTTTGTTTTTACCTTGATGGGTTCAAAGGGGTGTTGGTGCTCTTCTTCTCCACCCTTTTAGGGCTCCTAGCAGAAAGGAAAGGTGTCATGAAGAGTCACGGGATGGGTTGCTTGATCATCCCGACGCTCCTCTACCATTTATGAACCTCTCCAATCCCTCTTGCACTTCTTTTTCCTTTCCGAAGAGGGACTCCACCCTGCGCTTGACGATCTCTAGAACTTGCCTCATGTACCCAGTGATGTTGAACTTCTCAGCCAATTCCAAGGAGGGTTTTAAGTATTTGTTCACTGTTCCCTCTGCCACTGTGAGCACGAGTTTCCCCCCACACTTCAAGCACTTCCCTCCCAAAGGAATCCTCCTGTACAATTCATTACAATCTATGCACCTGAAGCTCTGCTTGCTGAACTTCCTCAGGTTTCCCTTCAAATCTTGAAGGAAGTGCTTCTCTATCACCAACCTGGCTACATCTTCGGAGTCCACCGCCTTTATCTTCACGGCAAGCTCCATTTGTTTCTCCAACTTATCTAGCATGAGGAGTAAGGTCTTGTAGGAAGATATCAGTGTCCCAGAGTTCATATCCTTGACGGGGTGTGTATACCTCATCCCAAAGAACTGTTCTGGCTTACCGAGCCTGTCCTCTATCCTCTCGATTGAAATGTCCCAAGGATAAGCGAACTCTTGGCTCTTCTCATATAACGCTAACGGGTAGTAGGGAACCACGTCCATGTTATATACTTCTGAGTCCACTCCCATAGGGTCTAAGTTCACTGTCAGGACCAAGGGGGCATCCATGGTCCTTGAACCCCTCTTGTCTGGGAGGTATTGTCTGGAGAAGTTCAGGAAGGCGTCCATCAACAGGATGATGGCCGATTCGTCCCCATCACAATTCCTCCTCATGGCCGCGTGGAAGTAGGGGTGAGCATAAAAGCCTTGGGTCTTGCTGAACCCTATGATCCTCCCGACTACTCCAGCAGAAGTGTGCGGAGCTATTCCTATCACCAACATCCCTATGAGATCCTCCTTCGACTTAACGTTATAGAACGGCTCGAGGCCATAGAACCTGACCAGGAGGTCATCTATGAAGTTGGCCGCTTTTATCAAGAAATCCACTATGCTCGCCTCTTTGTACTCGCAATCCGGCAGGATCAGATCTTGAGGGAACAGTTCGACTACTTGGTCATCTCTCACCAACTCCCTCCCGTACATGTCCTTCTCGTAACCCAACTCCCTCAACTTCTCTACTGGAGTCCCTATTTCCTTCGGTGTGAAGTGGGTCACTGGGACCTCTATCATATCATATCTCATAGTGCCATCCTTGTTCACGTATAACCCATGTATTGCCCTCAAGATGCCTTTCTCCAATCTCTCCCCTATCCTAGTCTTGTTGGAGACTCCTCTAACGCCCTTCAGCATGCTAGGCATCTCCACTCCTAAATTCCTCAAGGCTGCGTTCAAGTAGTGTTTTATGTCGATTCTCCTCCTTTGGTATGGTTTGGTGGGGACACAGTGTCTCTCTAATTTAGTTAATTTCCCGCACTTGGGACATACCCTGAAGGGTTCCGTGGGCTCGCCGCAGACTTCACAAGTAGGAAATATGGTGGTGCGATTGCATTTTCCACAATAGAAAATAGGGAACTCTGCCTCCACGTACCCCAAGTCGTATGCGGCTATTAAGTCCCTCATCCTCCCACCTTGTTGGCCACAAGGGAAGAGGACCTGTGGTCTCCCTTTCAACTTCCTCAGCTTGGCCTTTTCTGGCCTCCCCAACCTAGCTCCCAAATACGTTTGAGCTACTTCCCTGACCTCGAACACACAGAGGTTGTTCACGTTCTCTAATGTCTTTTTATTCAAGTCCACTTCTCCGAACTCCTTCTTGGGTATATATCCCAATTGAACTAGGAGGGAGAAAGCCCATTCCCCTTCCACCACAATCTCCTCTCCTTCCACCCTATGGGGTAAGAGGATCTCTTCCAAGATCTCTTTGACCTCCGGATCGTTCCTGACCCTAACGAGTTTTGGGGAGAGGTGGGAACCCTTCAAGGCGGAGATGAGGGTTTGGAGTTGCTCTGGAGTTATGTGACTCCAGAACAGGGTGTAATCGGGATGAAAGGGGACACCATATCTCTCTGATATCTTACATGCCTCCAGCACGTCTATCTTCTCGAACGGATCGAGTTTTGGTCCCCCATTCCTCTCGACTTCTTGAACCCACCACTCTGGGACATAGGGGCTTGGGACTAACTTGTGGCCCTGCTCGTAGAAATCCCCATAGGAGAAGAGGATGTCGCCAAGGAAGAGGATCTTCTCCACCTTGTCCCTCACCCTCAAAGCCTCTTCTTCATCGTTCAACCTCAAGACTGTCCCGTCTTTCAACCTCACCACAGGACCGTAGATGGAGTCACAAGGAGTTATGGCACAAGCCTTGCCAGGCCTCTCCACCTTGAGTTGGGTCCCAGTAGCCACAAAATCCCCAAGTATTCTCATGGTCGCTGGGTGTATGGCAGCTGCTGCCAAGCCGGACAGCCTCGTGCGACCATACCTTATCCTAAAACCACCCTTCCTCAAAGGATAAGATAAGATAGGTCTGCCTGCCACAGCCTCTTCTATGAACCTGTAGTTTGGTTCTACCCCTTTGATTTCGGCCTTCCCCTTCCCCCCGTGTGCCTTTTTCTGAATTTCCAAGAACTCCTCCAACCAATCCCAATTCAATTCGAAGTCCTTTCCCCATTTCTTCAAGTTCTTCAACAGCTTTTTCGCCTTTTGAGCCAATGCTTCCGCTATGACCAAACACATACCCCCTCTCACCCTAGGGGTCTCAGCCACGTCCTTCAAGTTAGAGACCTCGAAATCCGTGGTCGGGTCTCCAGTTATCTCGATGGGTATGTGCTCGAGGAGAAAGAACACTTCCTCTTTGGTAGGCAAGTATTGTAGCCTAGAGACCCTGTGGTGGTAATCCATGAGCTCTATGTAGTACCTCTCTAGCTCTTGCTTCGTCGGTTTGAAGGCATCAAAGCCGAACTTTATCCTCAAATAATCCGTGAGCAAGACAGATACGGCAGCAGCAGTCCCCCCGGCTGCCCTCACAGGGCCAGCATAGTAATTAGCTAAGTATCTCTTCCCTCCCCTGCTCTTTATCCTCAACTCCACGAATCCTTCCAGAGGGGCGGAGACGACCCCGAGGGTCAGATAGGCGAATCCCGCCCTTATCCCAGTCTCCAAGGCTTGTTCTTGGGAATCGAACTCGCAGAACTTCTCTTTGGCTACCTCCTCTGCTATGATGAGAGCTATCCTCCAATCTCCCGGATGGTATTCCTTCTCCAATTCTCTTATCCTTTCCGGGACGCCTTTCCCCACTATCCTGGGTTGAACAGCCCCCACAAGCCCTTCCACCCTTCCTGCCACGTCCTTCGCCAGGGGGATATCTACCCTCGGTTCGGGGTCATAACCTTTCTTCCTAGCTTTTTGGGCTATGGCATATGCTCTTTTGACTTCCTCCTCTATGGCTTTGAAGTACTTCTCCATAACTTAGCCGAAACCCAGCTCATAGAAAAACATTGTTGTAGGAGATTATATGAAGTTCAGGACAGTTACTTTCCCGGTCTTCAAATCCACTATAGGAACTTTTCCTGGTTCTGGATGGTGGCCCACCCTTTCTTGGAAGGTGGTGGTGCTCTGCCAACAAGAAGCTGATAAGAGGGTGACGTTCCTGTACATCCCTACCTTGGATTTATGGATGTGTGCTGTGGCAAAGATGTCTGGAACGTCTTCTATCACCAAGTGATCCTCCTCAAGAGGGGCTGTGGGGACTGCCCCAAAAGTAGGAGCTAAGTGCCTCTTCCTCAGGGCGAGCTCCATGATCTTATCAGAGGCATCGTAGCCACCTTGTGCCCTCAGCTTCTCTAGGTTCGACACGAAGAAGTCAAAGGAGTAGCCGTGATATAAGAGGACGTTAAACCCTGGGAAATCGTCGTAGCTATGGATGTTGACGTAGGCAGGGTTTGAGAGCATCACCACGTTATCCAGCTCGTAGACGTCTTCTAACAAATCTTTGTAAATGGGTGGTTGGGGTTCCTCCAACCTGACCGCATCGTGGTTTCCTGGCATGATGAAGATGATTTTGTCTTCTGGGATTTGAAGGACGTACTTAGAAAAGAGAGAATATTGTTCGTATATGTCCGCTATCTCCAATTCCTTATACTGTTCTGGATAGACCCCGACACCATCCACCAAATCTCCAAGGATGAAGAGGTATTTTATCCTCCTCGCGAGTTCTTTCTGTTTCTCGTTCCCAATCTCCCCTCTCAACCACTTGATGAATCGTTCGAAGTGATCCTTCAAGAACATCTTTGAACCTATGTGCATGTCAGCTATGAACGCTGCCAATCCATCGACAGGAGAGGTCTTCCTCTCTTTTTGGGGTATGTCTGGGAAGATTATGTCCTCGATGAAAAAGAAGTTCCCAGACTTCACTCCCACGACCCCTATAACCTCATCTGGCAAGAGCTCCTCCGCTTTTTCGAACACCCTCCTCTTCCTGAAGCTCACTATACCATTCACCACTCCAGTAGGGTCTTCCAACTTCAGGATGATGTTGTCTTTGGACGTCTTGCGCTTGTCCATGACCATAGCTATGAGGGTTGCTTGTGTCCTCCCGCTCGAACTTTTAAGCCTATCTATAGAGAGGGCATCCTTTACCTCCATCCTGTTCCTCAAGAGAGAGCTCATCTTCTCGTACCTCTTGTTGAAGTAAATCAACCAATCGTTGATGTCCACTTTCTTCCTCTTACTCTCCTCATAGCTGAAGAGCACTTTGTAATTGGGTCCTTTCTTCCTCCTCGACTTGAACTTATGATACAACTCTCTGGTCACCACTAATGGCTTCTCAGGCATCCTTTCCAAGAACTTCAAGAACTCTTTGGCATCGTCACCCAACTCTAAATCTGGGCTGAGTAGAAAACCTTTTTCCTCGAATAAATCTCTCAGATCCCGAACACCTCCTTGGTCAAGTCGCATATCTTATCTAGGATTTCTCCTTTTATAGATAAGCTTATTTCCCTCGTCCTCCCATATCTACCTTTAGAGATCACTTCTGCTTTTATGAGCCCCAACACATCCAATTCATCTAGAAGGTCAGAGACCCTCCTTTGAGTTAAAGGATTAAGGCCGATGTTCTCACATAATTTACAGTAAAAAGAATACACATTCCCAGTAGTGAGGACATCCCTCAACTTAGAGAGTAATATGGTGGAGTAAAGGACGAGTAGGCTATGTTTCGTGAGCTTCCTAACAATCTCCAACACACTATCAGTCTCCATCTTCTTTATAGCCTCGTTCAAGTGTTCCTCTCTTATAGAGTTAGCGTTCTCTCTCTCAGCCAATTCCCCAGCTATGCGTAGGAGGTCCAGGGCCTTTCTAGCGTCTCCATCCACGCTCGCAGAATAGGCAGCACATTTTGAGATTATCACTTCATCCACAACCCCTTTGGAAAACGCTATTTCCGCCCTCTTCCAAAGGATATCCCTCAATTGGAGGGCATCGTAGGGTGGAAAAACTATCTCTTCTTGACTCAAGCTCGACCTTACCCTTGGGTCCAACAAGTCTTTCAAAGTTGCATCGTTAGATATACCTATGAAGCTCATCTTGGCGTTCTCCAACTCCATCCTAGTTAGGTTGTAGAGCACATCACTTCCTTGTTTCCTCACCAAAGCATCTATCTCGTCCAGGACTATGATCAACATCCTGGGTTTGGAATCCAAGACTTTCACGAACCTGTTGTAGACCTCGTTCGTCGGTAAGCCTGTTGGGGGTACTTGCTCTCCTAAGAGGGAACAAAGATAGG
>QMVD01000010.1 GCA_003660925.1 Nanobdellota archaeon | reverse complement strand
TCTGGCATGCCCATGCCTCCATAGCACTTATTGTCCAGTTCCAAGATCTTGCTAGCCAATGTTGGCGTCAAATACACGCTCGAGATGTTGAGGTCGCTTAGAATCTCTGAGAGGCTATTTGGTATCTTAACAGAGTGAACCCAAATGAGCTCCCCGAAACCCTTTAAGAAATCAACCTTCTGCTCAAGAAGATCCTCCAAGGTCTTCGTGACCCCTTTCTAAATCACCTTTTTTCATTTCCACCACCTCCTCCTTTTAGCGTCGTTTTCAATTTTTAAATATTTTATGTCTAAAATTGGACTTTTTAAATGAGAATAGGACTTTCTCTCTTCTTCCTTCCTCTCTGTCTCCTCAATTTGCTTTCCCAGACCATGTATTTACAACGAGAACACCTCAACTTGTAAGGGAATTTCAATTCTCGATATAGTTCCTCTTTATGTCCACATTTGGGACAGACATATCTCACGTGAACCCTGTCGTCCCCTAACACCTTGAAAGCGACGTGATGCTCCCCCCTTGAGATCATGGTGAGCTTTCTCTGTTCGTGGAGTTCCTTCGCTTTTTTCTCATACTCCTCCAACCACTTCATATGGGAAACACCTCCGGATATCAAGTTTATCAAACATGTGCATTAAATATTTTATCGAGCACGAGATTAACTGATGTCGCTCAAAGGAAACCCTCTCCAAACCATAATAAATCCTAAGTGCCAAAGGGAAAGTGTGATCATAGCGAGGATATTGTTTAAGGAAGAGCCGAAGCTGGAAGTTCACCAGGGAAAGGAGGCCCACCTCAAAGAACCCTCCTTTCTGAGGGGAAAGCACTTATCCAAGGAGAGATATTGCATCGGTTACAGTGTCATTGGGAAATTAATCCCCCACGGCATCTTGTTAACCAAAGGGCATCAATGCGAGGAATGCAAGAAGAGAGACGCTTTCTCCTTCTGTTCAATGTGCGACGGGAGAACTTGCTATAACTCGAGGACCTTTGAGGAGTGGTGCTCCCAACCCTTCTTCGTTTACCTGGCATATTTTGGTGGGAAGATCGTTAAGGTGGGGGTGGCCGCCAAGAGGAGGCTAAAGGAGAGGTTATGGGAGCAGGGAGCTATTGCGTACAAATTAGTGGGGGAGTTTGAGGATGGTATGAAAGCAAGGAGAAAGGAGAGCGAGATGAGGAAAGAACTTCCGGACAAGCTCACTTTGAGTCAGAAATTGAAACTTTATAGGGAACTGGATCTCGACTGGTTTGAATCAAAATATGGGGTGGATGGTATCCTAAAAGCGAACTTGGACGCTTCGAGTGCGTTGAGTAGTCAGATACTGTTGAGAGAAGTGAATTTCATCCCTGATGAAGACTTCAAGCTGTTAGGAAACTTGTTGATCTTCAGGAGGTTTCTCATTAACTTCAAGTCGTTGATCGGCAAAAAGGTCGTGAAGAGGAGCGTCCTGTCGGACTTCGCTAAGAGATCATAACAGGCTCCAAATACCTTTTAACACGAGATAAAGGGCGAGAGCTCGGATTAAAAGGGTTATATGTAACATAAAAAATATTACGGAAAGCATGTCTAACAAACTAAGTGTTATGAAGAATATATCACGTGATACACTTAAGCTCCATAACCCCTTTAAGAACAACAAAGTTAGGATGGGTGTGGTCCAAAACCCGGGGAAGAGCATGGAGACGGCGGAGAGTATGTCCAATAGTCCTAGTAGTATGATCATCACTCGGACCACCTTTTAGCGGCCAAGATGTGGGCACAATATCTTTTGGTTTTATCATATCTAGTAGAGAACCACATGCAATCACAGGTCCACTCGTCCTTTTCCTTGTGATAAATCACGGAGTGAGTCGTCCCCTTCTCCTCATCCATCACCGTGAAGGCTATTCTTCTCTCGTTCTCGTAATCCTTCTTTACCTTTAACCTCTTCGCCCTTTCTTCAGGGCTTATTTCTTTTGGAGTATCAGGGCCCAAGTTATCACCGCGAATACCGTTATGTAGGCTGGGATCAGCACAAAGAGGCCGAATATGAGCGAAGCCTCGCTCCATAAACTCCTCACGAAGAGCCCCGAGATCGCCAGGAGGAGGAACCACATGAACATCCCGACGCTCGACGCGATCACCAAGTTCGTCAGGAACTCCCTGTACTTCTTCGGCACTTTTGCCATAACATATTTCAAAATCATCCTATTAATAAATTTAGTGAAAATCTCGGAGGAGTCGAAGGAGCTCAAGAAAGAGATAGGTTCCCTCGTCGAGGAAAAGCTGAGAGAATTCAAAGAGATGGGGAAGAAGGGAAGCGAGGAGTGGTTCAATGAGCTTTGTTTTTGCATCTTGACCGCTAACTACTCCGCCTTGGGAGGGCTCAAGATACAAAGAGAGATAGGTGATGGCTTCCTCACCCTCTCAGAGGGAGAACTGAAGAGAAGGTTGAGAGAACTGGGTCACAGGTTCCCGAATAAGAGGGCGGAGTACATAGTTGGGGCGAGGAAGCACGCGAAGGACCTGAAGGGAAAAGTTTTATCCGCAAAGGACCCCAGGGAGTGGTTGGTGAGGAACATTAAAGGTATTGGCTACAAGGAAGCTAGTCATTTCTTGAGGAACGTGGGTTATGAAGATTATGCCATACTCGATTATCACATCTTGGACCTGTTAGAGAAAGAAGGGATCATTAAAAGACCTAGGACCCTAACGAGGAAGAAATATTTGGAGATCGAGGGGAAGTTAAGGAAGATCGCGAGAAGATTGGGGATGAATCTTGCAGAACTTGACTTATACCTTTGGTACAAGGAGACCGGCAAGGTGTTGAAGTGACCTTATTCTAGTGAAGTTCAAATTCCTTTGTCAGAAAGCAACTTAACAGCTTCTAGCGCCACCTTGATGGAGTTCTCTACACCCTTCCTCACCTTTCCCTCATCCACTGATTAATAAATCATCTCAGGATTTTTTAGCGACTTCTTCCGGAGGCTCTGGCGTGTTCACGGTTAAGATGGTTCCATGTTTTTCATATCTTTTACTTAATTTAATTGAATTTCTCAAACTCGGCAGAAATACAGCAAGCGATAAAAACATAACCACTTACATCTTAATATGTCGAGACTGAGGAGCATCCTATTCAGATTAATTAGCATTCCAAGTTATAGGGACGATGAGGATAACGTGAATGAGGTTGAGGTAGGAAACTACGTTTACAACTTCTTTCGAGAGTTGAAGGGAAAGGATCCAGACTTAGAAGTAGAAAAACAACCTGTTGAAGGGGACAGGTTCAACATCATCGTCAAAAAGGGCAAACCAGAGCTCCTTCTAGGTTTCCACTTGGATACCGTCCCGACTAATGAAAGAGATTGGAAAGTCTGTCATCCCTTTGAGCCTAAAGAAGCGAATGGCAGGGTTTATGGTTTGGGAAGTGTTGATGTAAAAGGAGCTATCGCCGCGGTTATGGCTCTTAGCGAGGAACATCTTCCTAAGTTGAATAATTTTTGTTATCTCTTCACTGTCGATGAAGAATACGAATTTAAGGGCATAAACAAGTTCTTGGAATCGAATGAGATCAGGCCTTCACTGGCCGTTTTCGGCGAACCTACGAACCTGAAGATCTGTAATAAACATAGAGGAATAATTCAAGCTCGGGTGACAGCATATGGAAAATCGGCGCATGCCGGCTCCCCAAACTTGGGCATAAATGCTATCGAGCTCTTGATGGACTCCGTGGGAGGGGTTAAAAAAACAATCACTTCCGAGGAATTCGAAGATCCAGAGTTAGGGAGATGTAGCTTTAATCTCGCTTATATACGTGGGGGAAAAGAGGGGAGTTATAATCGTGTTCCGGATGAAGCAATGGTCGTCTTGGATATCAGGACAACACCGAAATTGACCGTCGAGCGCGTAAAGAGTTTGGTAAGGAATGAAATAAAGGAGAAGTTCAAGCAAAGATGCGAGGAGAATGGCTTGGACTTCGTTTCTACGTTCCGAGAACCCGAGATGAAGGTAGACTTCGTTTACGGTCCACTTCTCACGAGTAGGGAATCGTTGAAGAAGTTAGAGTCGATAGTGAAAAGAGAAGTCGGTGAAGTAGGTTACATCATGTCCCAAGGGATTACCGAGGCAGGAATCCTTTCGGAAAGGTG
Source organism: Nanobdellota archaeon (assembly GCA_003660925.1). GTDB lineage: Archaea > Nanobdellota > Nanobdellia > B33-G15 > B33-G15 > B33-G15. Next base: position 11,744 of record QMVD01000010.1, on the reverse strand, counting down.
GGGGGTTCCTGCTTGTAATTTTGGTCCAGGTCCAATGGAAATGTCTCACAAACCTGACGAATTCGTGAATCTCAAGGACTTAGAGTTAGTTAAGAGGGTCTACACGGAATTGCTGAAAGAGTACTCTAAGGTTGAACAGGATGCCGGGGGCGGGATTTGAACCCGCGATTACCGGATTTCTTCATCCGCGAGTCTGCACTCATACGAATGTATGAGTCCGGCGTTCTAACCAGGCTAAACTACCCCGGCGATGTAAAAGCGTGCGGGAGAAATAAAACCTTTTCGAATCCTTTTTATAAGAATGACATAAGTAGAAATCATGGAAGAACCCACCTTCATCCTGTTCAAGAGGGGGGAACCTCCCCTTGGGACCACTGGGGACCTCGACTTCTCCATGTTATACTCTGGCTTCCTCTCCAGTCTCTCCGAAAAGTTGAGGGGAGCGACCAGAGGGAAAGTAGAGTTCATAGGGTACGACATTATCGGGAGGGAGGGAAGACATATTCAGATATCCATCCACGGGGATTTATGTTTGGCCTACATAGGGAGGAAGAAGTTGAACCCCCACCTACTTTACGATAGGTTGGCGGCAATAAAGAGGAGGATAGAGGGGGATGAAGAGATCAAGAAGGCGATAGAGAGCGGGAACTATGGGAAGGTGGAGAAATGGTTGAAGAAGGAGCGCCTGTTGGAACCCTTGGAGGAGGTGTTCTTCAGGACGGATAAGATGGACCTGGGGAAGTTGATCGAGGTTAATTTGGGAAGAAAGGAGATAAAAGTGGAGAAAGAGGAGCTCGCGAGGTTGCTCTCTCCTAAGGAGAAAGAAGTGTATGAGGTCTATCGAGCCTTCTTCGACAGCGCTAAGGAATTGGTCAAGGAGCCTTCTTCCGTCCGGATACTCTGTAAGGTGAAGGGGTACCCCGGCACTTACACCGTGGAGCTATCCTAACTTGTATCCTATCTTCCTGAGGAACTCCTTCCTCTCTTTAACCTTCTCCTCATCCTCTATCCCCTTCGGCTTCTCTCCGTCTATGACTCCAAGTATCCCCCTCCCTTGAGATGTTTCCACCACGACCACCTGGAGGGGGTTCGCTGTGGCGCAGAAGATCCTGCAAACCTCTGGCACGTGCTTCACAGCGTTCAAGACGTTTATGGGATAACAATCCCTGAGCACGATCATGAAGCAATGTCCTGCTCCGATGTTCAGGACGTTCTCCGCCGCGACTTTTTCCAACTCTTCATCCGTCCCTGAGGTCCTCACCAACCTGTCTCCCGAGGACTCGCAGAAGGCGAGGCCGAACTTTATGTTTGGAACGGAGTTCACCAGCGCCTCGTGTATGTCCTCCACCGTTTTTATGAAGTGGCTCTGCCCCAAGATGACGTTGGTCCCCTCTGGCTTCTTCACCTCAACGATCTCGAGCTTCATGGATATCCCTCCTCAACCTCTTTTATATCTTTTACCGAATTCGCAGAACTCCCTGATAAGACATTCCCCGCACTTCGGGTTTTTCGGTTTACAGAGGTCCCTTCCCAATCTTATCAGCAACTCGTGAGCCTTTCCCCAAAGCTTCTTAGGTATCTTGCTTTCCAACACCTTTCTCATCTCCTCATAACTTGCTTTTTCTCCCACCCAACCCAATCTCCTGACCACCCTCTTTATGTTGGTATCGATGGGGAAACTGGGCTTTCCCAAGACGTAATTCAAAAAGACGTCAGCACTTTTCTGACCTATTCCCTTTATCCTCATCAACTCTTTCCTTGCTTCTTCCCTCCCCATTCGCTTCAACTTTTTGATGTTTATCTTATCGAAGATCTCTGCTAGTTCCTTCAACCTCCTCGCCTTCAGGTTGTATAATCCCCCAGGCCTTATAGCTTCCCTTATCTCCTCCACTCTCGCCTTCTTTAAGGTTTCTGGGGTTATCTTGCCGAACTTCTTCAGCAATCCTATGTAAGCCCTCGTTGAGTTCTTGTCACTCGTATTCTGAGATAAGATGACCGCCACCAAGTTTTGGAAGGGACTCCTGAAATTCCTCTCCCTCCAAGGAACCCCCTCGGACTTGAAGACCTCCTTTACCTCTTTCCACAAACTTCTTCCCCCGTAGTAATCGAGGAGCCGTTCGATCGTATCCAAGGCGAACACCTGGACCGGGCGGGATTCGAACCCGCGGCCTCGCCCTAGCCAGGGGCGCGTCCTGCCACTAGACCACCGGCCCTCTATTCTTACCCCCTCAACGCCATTTTTAACCTTTCGCATCCACAACTCTTATTAAGGCGAACTTGGGAGGAAATCTTACATGAGGAAGGGGTTCTTTTTCTTTCTCTTGCTCTCATGCGTATTCCTCTCGCTCTTCGACTGCCTTGTGTTCGTTCACGTCAAGGAGTTCTATCACGTCTCGCTGGAGGAGATGATGTTAGACCCTAATTGGAAGGTGATAGAAGAAGGTGGCAAAGGGATTCTTTTAGGGGAGGGAGAAGGGTTCGCGAGAATTTTTCCCCCTGTTTGGGAGATGAGGATAAAGGAGGGCCTGAGGAAGAGACTCATCCCTGATATCTTTTCTGGAGTGAAGATGGTGAGCTTTGAGATGAAGATAGAAGAAGGTGGCTTGAACCTGAACTTCAGGGAGTCCACTCGAGGAGCGCATCAGAGGTACGTACTAGGCTTTCACGAAAATGGGATAGATATCTCGAAAGTGAGGGACGAGGAAGTCTTGCTGCGCCAATCAGTCCCCGTTAACCTCTCGATTGGCCGATGGTACGAGGTGGAGGCCTCGATGGAGGAGGGCATCCTCACGGTCAAACTTGACAACATGACCCTCATCAATTTTCGCGATCCCGACCCGCTTCACGGGGATGGTGTCAGCTTTGAGACGTGGGAGCGGGCTAGGGCAAAGGTGAGCGACGTGGAGGTGCTGTTCGAGAAGAAGGACGTGGTTCAGCTAATGACCCAAGACCTCCTGACGCTGGGCAGGATATGTGCTTATATCCTCTTTTTCCTCTCCATCACCTTCCTTCTCTCAAAGATTAACTACAGATATGCTGTCTGGTTCTTTTTAGGATGTCTGGCCTTGTTCGTGAGGGAGAGGCCCACTCTTTGGTTCTCTCAGCAGATGCTCAGTGAGGGTTTCTTGATAGCTTTTTCGCTCTATACTTTTCCCCTCTTGATAGTTTCCTCGTACGTCTTGAGGAGGGGCTTCTTCGACCTCTATTCCTTGATACTTGCAGGTTTGGTGACTAACTGCCTCATTAATTTTGGAGCGCCAGGTGTGGAGACCATAGACGTACTTGGCGGGGCGCTGATGATCTTCGTCGTTCCGTTGCTCGTGATCGACAAGTACCTTTTGGAGAGGTCTATCATAACCTTCCAGAAGAGGGTCAGCTCCCTGTTCAAGAGCAAGTTGAAGTTTTCCTTGTTTCTACTGATCACGTTCTTGATTTTCATTGGGTATTCGGAGATGGGCTTGGCTGTTTCTCCCCTTCCCTTTCACCTCTCGGTCGTGGCATTCATCGGGGAGTTCGTCACGCTCTACACCATATTCTCGCTCCTCCGTCCACGCGCCACGGGAACCTTGGTGGAGATGCTGCCGGACGAAAAAGAGTGGAAGGCCCTAACCCTTTTCTACGTACCTACCTACATCTTAACCCTTGCCTATCTCATTCTAAAGATCACTGATGTGGTATCTTTGAGTTTTATTGTTCTAGCGACATGCATGACGATCTTACCGGCTCCACTCTGGATAGTTTTATTGAAGAGGAACGCGAGTAAGAAACAAGAAGTGGAGGAGGTGGATTTGAAGGATTACGTGAGCAGAAGGCATCTCTTACTCTTCCTCTTCCTGACTTCCCTACCGTTATTCTTCTTGATTCCAGTTTCAATGTTCCTCAGGGTGTTGGTCATGGTGCTCTCCCTCGCCGTCATGATCGTGGACATAATTAAATGACGTTTCCCTAAAAATTATATAGTCACACTTCCTTGTTTAAGGGATGGGTTGGTTAGAGGACTTCGCCTATACCTTAGTCTCCCAATATGGTTATCTTGGCGTCTTCATCATCTCCTTCCTCTCCAGCGCCACTGTCTTCTTTCCCATTCCCTCCCACATCATCGTCTTCCTCTTTTCCGTTAATAATTACCCCCTGCTCATTGGTCTCCTCGCTGCTGCGGGATCGTGTCTGGGGGAGGTAATAAGTTATGGGGTGGGAAGGGGGTCTTTAGAGTTGTTGGAGAGGTATGAGAAAGAGATAGAGAAGTGGAAGGAGAAGATAAACAAGTACGGGATGTTCGCCCTTTTGATAGCATTCGCTGCCACCCCCCTTCCCGACGATCTCCTAGGCATCTTCGCTGGGATCACCAAGTATGATCTGAGGAAGTTTCTCTTGGCTACCTTCATTGGGAAGGCCCTTATGTACATTTTCATAGCTTACACGGGCTCCCTCTTTTGGGAGTGGGTGCTCTAGAAAGATTTTTAAAGATAATGAATATATATTCATTATGCCTCGAAGGAGAAGATGTAGGTGGGTGTGGTTCGAACCTAGGGTCACCTACTTTGGGCCTGGGTGGGAGACCTCGGAGGTCAACCTCACGGTGGATGAGCTCGAGGCCATGAGGCTCAGCGATCTGGAGGGACTAGATCAGAAGGAAGCGGCTAAGCGGATGAACATATCTCAACCCACCTTCAGCAGATTGTTGAAGTCCGCGAGGAAAAAGGTGGCCCAGTCCCTCGTGGAGGGGAAGGGACTGAGGATAGAGGGAGGTGAGTATAAAGTGGTGAAAGGGATCCCCATGAGAAGGTTCTTATGCTATAACTGTGGGCACAAATGGGAAGTTCCCTATGGAGCGCCGAGGCCAGCCAAGTGCCCTAAGTGCGGGAGCACGAACATACACAGGGCACCGGAGGATAGGGGTTACGCGAGGAGGGGACCTAGATGGATGAGAGCATGAAGCTGAAGAAGGGGGAAAGGGCAGCAAGGCTAGCTACCTTAGTGACCCTTCTGCTTAGCGTGACCAAGGGGGTGGCGGGTTGGGTGTCAGGGAGCGTGGCCCTCCTCGCTGACGCCGTCCATTCCTTTTCCGACATTTTTGCCTCCTTGGCGGTTTTCATAGGGTTGAGATTAGCCAGGAGGAAGCCTGATGAGAGGTTTCCTTATGGCTACTACAAGGCGGAGACTTTCGCCTCCCTGGCAGTTTCCATCGTAATAATCCTTTCAGGGATGGAGATGTTCGGGGAGTCCGTAGAGAGCTTCTTCAACCCCGCCGCTCCCTCCTTTCCGCATTTAGTATTACCCCTCATAACCGTGTTAACCTTTGTCTCTTATCTCCTCTCAAAGTACGAGGAGAAGGTGGGGAAAGAGATCAACTCGCAAGCCCTGATAGGGGAAGGAAAGCACTCGAGGATTGATGCCTATCTTTCCTTGCTCGTGTTGGCGGGCATCGCGCTCTCAACCCTTGGACTCCATTGGATGGAATCCTTCGCGGGGTTGGTGATTTCCCTCTTCGTGATATGGATAGGCCTCTCCATGGGGAAGAACGCCATTTTGGTCCTCATGGACGCCTGCTTGGAACCGGAGTTGAAGGACTTGATCAAGGAGACAGCGATGGGAGTCAGGGGAGTAAAAGGAGTGCACGATCTGAGACTTAGGAGGTCGGGTCCATTCGTCTTCGGGGAGATGCACGTGGAGGTGGAGAAAGGGCTCTCTGTGGATAAGGCACACAAGATCTCCACTGAGATAGAACAAAAGGTGAAGGAGGTCGTGAGGGAGGTAGACACCTTAACGATTCACATCGAGCCTAAGGAAAGGGACAGCTTCAAAGTGGCAATCCCTGTGGTGGAGGATAAAGGGCTAAGTTCAAGGACTTCGCCCCACTTCGGTAGAGCTCCCTACTTCTTGCTGGTCGATGTGAGGAAGGGGAAGGTAAAGGGTTGGGAGGCAAAGGAGAACCCAGGAGCGAAGTTGGAGAGGAAAATAGGCATAACTGCAGCTCGCTTCTTGGTGAAGAAGAAGGTAGATGTCCTGTTAGTTGGTGGAATAGGGGAGGGACCCTTTCACGTCTTGAGGGACAACTTCATCGAGTTGTACAAGCTCCCGAGGAGGATGAGCGCGAGGGAGGCCATAGATAAACTGCTCAAGGGAGAACTTGAGGAAGTCAGGGAACCCGAGAAGAATCGTGGTTTCTAATATATTCCTTGAGCTCTTTCACGAACCAATACCCGCTGTAGACTGAGGTGAGGGTGGAGAGGGCAGTTGCGAAGGTGTATATGACTAAGGCATTGGAGAGCACTCCAGTGCTCGCTAGTCCTATCACTTCATGGATGAAGAGAGCGCTCGTGAGGGAGGAAGAAGGCGCGATGATCCCCAAGGCCTTTACCAATCCTTCCTTCAGTTCCTTTTCCTTCAATTCCTTTTCGAGCTCAGACTCCAATGGGCCGGGCGGGATTTGAACCCGCGACCAACTGGTTAAGAGCCAGTTGCTCTACCAAGCTGAGCTACCGGCCCAATTTCTTAATCCTCCAATCCGTTTAAAAACTTACTTATTGGGCTTTCTCTTCCTGTTTACTTTCTTTGCGGACCAGTTGTAATTCCTGAGCTTCTTGCTCCTCCCAAAACCGCAGTGCGCACAATAGCGCTTCGCTAAGTTGTAGGAATGCCTCCCACACCTCCTGCACCTAACGTGGGTCTTACTCCTGCCCTTTTTACCCATGGATGGAGTCCCTTTCATCCCAATCACTCAGAAGGAGATATCATTATGATGGTGTCTCCCCTCAAGAATATCTTGCCCAAGTTCCTCTTGATCTCCCCATTTTCCATCTCCTGGGCCTCCTCGAGGACGGTGTTTATGTGAATGTCGAAGGACACGAGCTTACCTATGAACTGCTTCCCATTCTTGAGTTCCACTAGTACCCTCTTCCCCTTGCTTTCGTTGAGCAAATCGAGCGGTCTCACGCCTTCCATCTTGAGCACCTTATTTTGGTATTGGGGACGCTTTTTTTAAGCTTTTGCTTTTTCGGACGCAAATGTTTAAAATGAACTTTCACTTCTTTTCCCATGGAAATAAGGGAAATGCAGAGGATCGTGGACGAGTGGATAAAGTCAAACACTCCTGGGTACTGGAAACCTAGTAACATGATGTTGAGGGTCATGGAAGAAGTGGGGGAGTTGGCTAGGGAGATAAATCACAGGTTCGGAGAAAAGCCGAAGAAAGCGGGGAGGGAGGAAGGGAACATAGGTGAGGAGATAGCTGACATCATCTTCGCTCTCCTCTGTATGGCAAATTCTTTGAACATAGATTTGGAGAAGGCCTTCGAGGGCATCATGGAGAAGTACGAGCGCAGGGACAAGGAGAGGTTCAAGAGAGCGTGAAGATGTCCATGGTTAAAAAGAGGTGGAAGGTAAAAATAGAGAGGCCTGAGGAGGTTTACGGCGATCCTTCTTTGTATTACACGGAAGAGGAGATAGAGAGGTACACGCGCTCTGGAGGGATGAGGAGGGCCCAGGAAAGAATAGCTCACAGGATCCTGGAGTTGTTAGAGTTGAAGAAGGGTTCTAGATTGTTGGATTTGGGATGTGGGGTCGGGTTCACCACAAAGGTCTACCAGGAAGAGGGATACGAAGCGATAGGCTTAGACATCTTACCCAAGATGTTGGAGAAGGCGAAGGAGAAGGGGCTAAAGGTGAGGGAGGGCGACATGAGAGAACTTTCGAAGTTGTTCGAGAGGGAGGAGTTCGACGCGGTCGTTTCAGCCTCCGCTTTGCAGTGGATGAAGGAAAGGGAAGACCTCAAGAAGTTGGCTTCTGGGATAAGATACGTGCTCAAGAGAGGAGGGAAGTTGGTAATTCAGTTCTATCCCAAGAGTGAGGAGGAACTCTGGAAGGTGGCCAGGATCTTCAAGGGGCAAGGTTTTGAAGGGGAGATCGTTATCGACAATCCCGACAACCCCAGGAAAAGGAGAATATATTTGAGCATGAAGGCTAAGTAAGTTTTTTAAATTCCCCCGCGTTCACCTTTCTATGCTCTGGCAAGGGAGAGGCTTAAGGAAACCTACTGGGGGAAAATATCACAAGTTCAGGGATAAGAGGAAGAGGGAGTTGGGAAGAATAGACGTGCTTCCCACGATAGGAGAGGAGGAAGAGAGGAAAGTGATAAGGGTGATGGGAGGCAACAGGAAGGTGAAGGCGGTCAAGCTCAAGTTCGTGAACGTGAAGGTGGGAAAGAAGGTTAAAAGGGTGGAGATAAAGAAAGTGATAGATAACCCCGCTAATAGGCACTATAAGAGGATGGGGATCTTAACTAAAGGGGCTGTAGTAGAGACAGAACTCGGGAAAGTTAAGATAACCAACAGGCCTTCTCAAGAGGGCTTCGCCAACGGAGTTCTTATCAAATAATTTTATCTACTTCAGAAGGAAAACTAAACCGAAAGATTTATAAAGCTTTTTTAGTAATTTTTAAAAGATTTTCGATGAAAAAAAGAAAGCTAAGATGTCCCGTATGTGGAGCTAGTGACTTCTTTTATGACAGGGCTCGTGGAGAGGTCATCTGCAGGAAGTGCGGGAGCGTGATGGAGGAGAGGCTCATAGACTTCAGCCAGGAGTGGAGGGAGTTCGATTTCGAGCAAAAGGAGTCCAGGAGGAGGGCTGGTTCTCCTTTAACTCCTACAAGGCACGACAAGGGAGTTTCCACCATGGTGGGGATAGGGGCGGACATGAAGGGCCTCTCAGTGGCTGATAGGAGGAAGTACTTGAGGATCGCCAAGTGGCAGACCAGGATAAGCACCGCGATAGAGAGGAACTTGAAGTTTGCCCTAACGGATCTGAGGAGGTCCGCGAGCGTCTTGAAGCTCCCAGAGTCCGTGGAGAAGGAAGCAGCCAGGATATACGAGCAGGCAGCGAGAAAAGGTTTGGTTAGGGGAAGGAGCATGGAGAGCGTGGTGGCTGGTGCCATATACGCCGCGTGTCGCATAAACAATGTCCCAAGAACCCTCGGAGAGATAAGCCTCGCCTTTGGGCTGGACAAGAAGGAGATCGGGAAGACTTACAGGTTCATTTGTAGACAACTGGGGATAAGGATCTTGCCAACTTCCCCCTTGGATTACATCTACAGGTTCTCCAATGAGTTGGGCTTGAGCCCTCAGACCACTACCAAAGCCATAGAGATCCTGAAAAAAGCCCTGAAGAAGGAAATCACCAGCGGGAAGGGTCCCATGGGTATAGCTGCCGCGAGCTTATACGTGGCAGCCCTCCTCACTGGGGAGAAGAAGACCCAGAGGGAAGTGGCTGATGTGGCTGGGGTGACTGAGGTCACCATAAGGAACAGGTACAAGGAGCTCTTGGAGCAGTTAGGTCTGGAAGATAAGGTGAAGGAAGTCAAGGAGAAATAACTTTTTTCACTTCTTCTATGTTGGCGTCCGTCTTTATTCCCATTGGGTTGAAATGAGTCCTGCTCGCTTTGAATCCCTTCTCCCTCAACTTCTTTAGGACCTTCCCCAGCTTCGGTACACTCCTCTTTAAGAGCTTACATGTGGCGTGAAGGTCGTAATGCCAAGGGACCCCGACCTCATCCTCCTCCAAGAGGGTCCTCAAGAGCCCCATTTTACTCCTCTCATACATCTTCCTCACCACTTCACTCGTCAGGTTCCCGCACCATAGGGGACCTAATATTCTTCCCTTCCCTTCCCAAAACCCCCTTTCCAAAGTCTTTCCATCGTAGAAAAGGGATCTCACCTTCTCTAAAAGTTCATCAGCTCTCCTCGCACCGCTTACTTTTTGGAAATAGGCCCTGTAATAATCCCCTGAGTAATATGCGAAGAGAGGGACCAAGGCCACGTCTTGTTCCGCCCCCTTTTTGATAACTTTCTTCATCAAGATTCTCAACCCGATTTCGTGCTTGAAGTCCGTCCTGAAACACATCGATCCATATCTCCTCAAACACGTGTTCGGATAAGTCCCCGAGAGGGGGGCAGTGTCCGTAGCGGTGAGCCCCAGGAACCCCTTGTTCCTCAACTTCCTGATGGCAGCTTCTAAGAAAGGGACTGGAGAGCCGAAGGGGTCTATGTCAATGTAGTCGAAGCGACCCTCATAATTATATAGGAACTTGTTCCCCTCCTCATTACGTATCTCCACCTCCACCCCGTTCAACTTCGCGTTCCTCTCCATCAACTTCACAGCATTCGGATTGAGGTCGTTCAGCACCACTTTTTTCACCCCAACCTCCTTCTTTATCCTTATCCCCCTCACCCCAGAAGCGGCTAATAAGTCACAGACGACGAATTTTTCATGACCATTTAAAGATTTAAGGAAGAGGACACATAGAGTTCTGTCAAGTTCCTTTTTCGGGTTGTAGAAGACGGGCATGTCTTTAGAAGGCACTTCTTTGGTGTAAGAGAGTATCCTCACTTTTCCTTCTTTAACTTCTCGCATTTTAGAGGATCTCCACCTCAGTCCCTATCGCTTGACCAGGAAGACCCCTTTCAAATATGACCCTTAACACACCCTTCCTCCCATGCAAGGAAGATATCTTCCCCTTGATCTCCTTCCCGCCTTTGGACCTCCACACGACCTCTTTCCCTATTAACTTCGAGGCTCCCTCTACATCCAGTCCCTCCACTTTTATGAGCATTTGCTTGGTGTTTTGGGTGTGTCTTCCCCTCCTGTAAGACAAGATCAGGGCCTTCATACCTCTATCACCTCAAAACCATTTAAAAACCTTATCTCTGGCCCAGCTCCTCCTTTATCATCTTCTCCGCCTTTTCCTCGGGCCTTTTCTTCTTTGGGAGGGACACCATTCCGTCCCTCCTCACTTTCGCCTTCTCGAGCTTCTCCACGAGCTCGAACTTATAACTCTCCCCTTTCTCCTTCCTTAACTTCTTCAGGATTTGCTCCATCTTCTCCACGTACTTTTCGGTCAGCTTACAATGCTTTTCGAACTCACTCCCCAAATATTCCTTTCTCTCCCTGTGTTCTATGTCCTTGTAAGTCTGGATGATTTCCTTGGCGATCTCCGCGAACTTCTCGTCCACCAACTTCTCCTTCTTCACCAAGACCTCCTCCACGAAGTTTGGGATCTCCTTGGGAGCGGGTGGCCTGTAACCCAACTCCATCAAGACCGCTTGGGTGGAGCTGACCACCGCTTGTTCTAAATCATAACTCAGCTTCTCCAGCAAAGTGTTCTTAGCGAGTTTTATTAGCTCCTTAGCAACGTACATGTGCTTATCTATTGCCTCTTTGCTGGGCTTTATATTTCCCATCCTGAAGATCATCTGAATAGGGACGAAGAACCCAGTATCGTACAAGGGGACCCCATCTTTTAAGACGTTGAAGAGGACGGGGTTTCCTTCCCTGACGTACTCCCAAAATTCGGTCAGGAGGTAGGGTTGGGGATGTAATTTCTTTGATATGGGATATGCGAGTTCCACCAGCCTCTGGAACAACTTCTCTTTGACTTCTTCTCTAGTCATCGTCCTCACATCAGTGTCATCCACAATGACCGCGATGTCTATGTCGCTCTTCTTGCTCTTTCCCACCCCAGTCTTGACAGAACCCCAGATGACCATGGACTTTATGTATTTCCCGAACTTCCTCAAGACAGCCTCCACGTACCTCTGCACGTTCCTCGAGTCCCTCTTGGATAAGAAGGGGATCTTTGGGAAAGGTTCTTCCTTCACCTCCCTCTCTTCGGCCTTTCCCTTCTTTTCCTTCGCCTTCTTCTGTTTGGGCATGTTTTTTAATCTTCCGAAGAAGTTATAAAGCTATTCATT
>QMVD01000009.1 GCA_003660925.1 Nanobdellota archaeon | reverse complement strand
TGGCAGATCCTCCCTCTAGGCTCGTCAGGGAGCTCTCGGAAGAGGTTATTTCCCTTCCAGAGGAAGAATGGGAGGAATTTAAGCGAAAAATAAGTGAAATCGGCGCCACGGACTTCAAACGCTTTGAGTCTTGCAAGTCCACGATGCCGAGGAGATTTTCCCCAAGTGCTGTGAGGAAGAGGTTGCTCAGTTACTTAGAAAAAGAGAGAAAGGCTTATCAACCCGCCTGACCTACTCTTCTCCATGCCTTTTAGATATCTACCCCACACCGCGGATGCTGAGTTCATCGCCGAGGGAAATTCTTGGGAGGAGGTCTTCTCGGAGAGCGCCAAGGCCATGCTGAGCATAATGTGTGACCTAAAAAGAGTGGAAGGGAAAATCGAAAAGGAAATAGAGCTGAAAGCAAAGTCTAGGGAAGACCTACTTCACGATTTCCTTGACGAGCTGTTGTATATATTTGAGACTGAAAACTTGATCTTCAAGGAATTTAAGTTAGAGATAGAAGATACGAGGCTTCGTTGTAAGTGTTACGGCGAGAGGTTTGACCCGAAAAAACACGAAGCGGGAGGATTAGTGAAGGCGGTCACCTACCACAACCTCAAGACTTGGGAGGAAAGAGGTAAGAAATTCGCGAGAGTTGTCCTAGATCTCTAAGTCCAAATGAAAGGTGCTTGGATCAGGACTTCGGGCACGTCATCCACAACCACGGTCGTTTCCAACCTAACCCCATACTTGTTTTCTATATAAATGGCGGGCTCGATGGCCACCACATTCCCTTTTTCCAAGGTTGCCCCCAAGGGCTCGTGCAAGAGGACACCTATACCATGAATCACACCATGTCTCATCTTTTCTCCCAACTTCTCCTCAGCGATCATCTGAAATTCTTTGACTGGTGTGCCTGGCGTTGCCATGTCCACGAGTTCCTCAAGGGTTTCCCGGACTTTCGGGATGACTTTCTCCACGACTTCAGGGATCTTCGAATACGTGAAAGACGCATCTACATGATACCCTCTATAACAGGGGTAGATGTCCAAAAGCACGTGCTTTTCGAATTCTTTCTCAGTAAGTTCAGGATGCATGTCCAATTTTCCCCTTCTCATCCTCGCGGAGTTTTCATCATACGAGACGATTGGAGGGGGCCAGTGCTTCATCCCGCCCATCTCGCAGTGGCTCATGAGGAGGTAAGCTAAGTTCTGTTCGGGGAGGTCTAAGTTGCCCATCGCGAATTCTATCAACTCATCCACTTGCTCTCCTGCCTCTCTCATGAGGTCTATTTCCTCTTTCGTCTTCCTCCTCATGCTCTCCGCGAGAATTTTGACGGGCTTCATCTCCAACTTCTTATAGTACTCGTGCTCCAAGAGATAAGCTGGGACGAAGCTTTCCACCCCTATCTCCCCTTCCAAGGAAACTTCCCAATTCGAAGGGGCGAGTTCCGTCGTCCTCTCATCTATATGGGCTTTGTCCCAATCCCCCTCATACAATCTGAGTTCTATCTTTCCCTTGGACGGTATGATGGCAAGAGCAGGGACAGGAGAAGTGGAGAGGGAGAGAGGGATGCCACTTATGTAAGCTATGGAGGTCGGATCAAAAGCCAAGAGGTAATCCAGTTTCTCTCTCTTCATCTTCCTCTGGACTTCTTTTAACTTCTCTAGAGTTATCACAAAAAAGTTTAGTCGCAAAGGTTTAAAAGGCTTTCTAGAGTTGAATACCTCATGAAAAGGGTAGAGGAGTTCGTATGGGAGATCGAGAAGGAGGGAAGGATGAGGGTGCCTGCCAGGATATTCGCTTCTGAGAAGTTATTGGAGAAGATGCAGCAGGATGAAACCCTAAGACAGGCCAAGAACGTGGCCACGCTCCCAGGCATTTATAAGTACTCACTAGTCATGCCAGACGGGCATCAGGGTTACGGCTTCCCCATCGGAGGGGTCGCAGCATTAGATTATGAGGAGGGAGGACTGAGCCCTGGGGGCATAGGATTTGACATAAACTGTGGGGTGAGATTGATAAGGACAAACTTGAAGGTAGGGGATGTTAAAGATAATATAATCGAGCTCATAGAAACCTTGTTCGTCAACGTCCCCTCTGGAGTAGGAGTAGGAGGAAAAGTGAGGTTGAGTAGGGGACAACTGAATGAAGTCCTTCAGATGGGGGCCAGGTGGGCGGTGGAGAATGGATACGGATGGAAAAAAGATCTGGAGAGGTTGGAGGAAGGAGGTTGCTTGGAACCCAATGATCCGGACGTGATAGGTGGGAGGGCAAAAGAGAGGGGGGCCCCTCAATTAGGGAGCTTGGGGGCTGGGAACCACTTCTTGGAAATCGAGAAGGTGGAGAGAGTTTACGATCAAAAGGTCGCGAAGGCGTTCGGAGTAGAAGAGGATCAAATAGTGATCATGGTCCACACAGGTTCAAGGGGGTTTGGTCATCAGGTCTGCACGGATTACTTGAAGTTGTTGGAGAGCAGGTTCCATGACTTGGTCAGGAAACTTCCAGATAGAGAGCTCGTGTACGCGCCCGCTAAGACTAAGGAAGTGGACCAATACTTTAAGGCAATGGCATGTGCTGCCAACTTCGCTTGGGCTAACAGACAAATGATAACCCACTGGGTGAGGGAGAGTTTCTCCAAAGTCTTCGACCAGAGCCCTGAGGATTTAGGGATGGATATAATTTACGATGTGGCCCATAACATAGCGAAGATAGAGGAACATGAGATAAATGGGGAGAGAAAAAAGGTTTACGTGCACAGAAAAGGGGCTACTAGGAGTTTACCTCCTGGCCACCCGAACGTCCCCGAGATCTACAGGGAAGTGGGTCAGCCCGTCCTGATCCCAGGACATATGGGAACTGGTTCTTGGCTCATGGTCGGAGGGGAGAAGGCGTTGGAATTGAGCTTTGGGAGCGCACCTCATGGTGCTGGGAGGATGTTGAGCAGGATGGCTGCTACGAGGAAATACAGGGGAGAACAAGTGAAGAGGGAGTTAAGGGAAAGGGGAATTTACCTCAGGGCAAAATCATGGAGGGTGGCAGCGGAAGAGGCCCCAGGGGCTTATAAGGACTTGGATGAGGTGGCAAGAGTGGCCCATGAACTGGGAATTGCCCGATACGTTGCTAGGCTCAAGCCCCTTGGGGTGGTGAAGGGCTAATTTTCTAAAATGAACCCTGAAAAGTTGCTGATAGAGCGCGTCCAAAGGACCTATCCAGAGGCGAAAGAAGGAGACATCTTAAAGAAGTTCGAGGAAGTGTTGAGGAGGAATAATCTGAAGAGAGACCTCTTCAGGGGGGATTTTCAGAGGAAAAGGGAGTGGAAAAGGGTGGTGAAGGAGGTCAAGAGGGAGATCTATCACTTGTTGAGGCAATACGACAGGGCGAGCGTCCAGGAGATGGAGGACCTCTTTTCTCAAATCGCCTCGGAGTACAGGGAGAACGGTTTCTCCGAAAAGTGCCTGAAACTTCACTTGGAGCTGTTATCAAAACATGTTTCCACGGAGAGGAGGGGAAACCAGAAAGACTTCTATCAGAGGATGTGGAAGAACATCGGGGAGCCCAAATACTTGTTAGATGTGGGATGCGGCATAAACCCCTTCTCCATCCCATTTATGGGCCTCAAGAGGCCTCTTTACTTTGGGATCGAGAAGAAGAGGAAGTATGTCATCCTAGATAATAAGTATCTGAAGCTCATCTCAAACCGGTTGGAACCCGGGAGCCAAGTGATCGAGTTCAAGTTCACCAAGCGAAATGTGAATGTTTGGCCTTCCCTCCCCTACTTTGACGTTGCCCTCTTCTTGAAGGTCATCCCTGCCATGGAGAGGTATGATAAAGGGATAGGGAACTTGCTCCTCCAGTGGGCCCCAGCTGAATACCTGATCCTATCAGGGAGCGTGAGGGCCATGATAAAGAGGAGGAAGGTGTTCTACAGGGAAAAGAAACAGATCTTGGGGATGATAAAAGAATTGAGATATGAGATTGTGGACAAATTTCAATTCCCGGATGAGTTTGTGTACATCGTCAGGAAGGTTTATTAAATTAACCATTCCGAAGTTAAACATGAATTACATGCACCCCAAGGCAGCCGTGAAGGGCTTCTTGTTGGGTAGGGAAACCGTTGGGTTGGAAAATATCATTCACTTCTCCTTAGAAGAGGGAGAAAGAGAAGTTTACGAGCGAATGAGGAACTCTCTCATGAACTTTCCCCTATCTCCGGAGTTCGTGAACGTGTCCAAGGAGCCCAAATATCCTTTAGACAGGACCCTCTTAAGGGCATACGTTGTGGGGTTGTCTCTCTATCACCTAGCTTCCCATAAGAGGAAGAACCCCACCTACGTGACGGTCAATGCCTTGTCGGCGATTTGTAACTTCCACCCCACCACCTCTTACTGGCTGTTGGAATTGTTGAAGGGAAAGGTCGTGAGGGATGGAGGGAGACCTTACCTTTACGAGATAGTCGGTAAGGAGGGAATAAGGAAGTTCTTGAGAGGATATGAAAGGAACATGGACGTGAGGGGGAAGGGGAAGATCTTCAGGAAAATGGAGAGGATCGTGAGGTGGAGGATTCACGTGTTGGAAAGTAAGGGTTTGTTGAAGAGAGGAGTCATGGGAGAGATAAGGACTAAGGAGTGTCCTCCAGAGGTGTTTCACGTCAAGACAAACGATTTGGGGCGTTGTTGGAGGACATTGGGCCCGGAGGTGTGGAACACTCCTAACATCCCTAAGTGGACAGAGATGGGAAAGCTCGTCGATGAGCTAAGGGTGCTCAATTACGTGCCTCGAGAGAACACGATAAAGGTATACAGGGTTCCTTTTTACGGGGATGGACACTGGCCTATCTTGAGGGATGGAAAGGTGGCGGGGACCCTCGAGGAGATATTAGGAGTGGCTAAGAAAGGCGACAGGATGAGGCTATTCGTGCATAAGCTTTATTAATGATGTCCTTTAAAATTTCAATCGCTGCACCCTTCTGATAGGCCGTTACATTTAAAAGCAAATGTCAAGTGAAGAAGCAATATGGGTCATCAGATAGGAAAAAGAGAAGCGCCGAGGAGAGGTAGCCTGCAGTATTGGCCTAGGAAGAGGGCTAAGAGGATTTATCCTAGGGTGAGGAATTGGAAGGGAGAGGGGATTCTCGGCTTCGCAGGATATAAGGCAGGGATGACCCACATAATCGCCATAGATAACCGGAAGGGTTCCCCGACCAAGGGGGAGAAGATCTCGATCCCCGTGACTATATTGGAAACTCCCCCTTTGATCTTAGCGGGGGTGAGGTTCTACAAGGAGACGCCTGACGGATACAAGAGCATTGGGGAGATATGGGCGGAGAACCTGGATAAAAGGGTGGAGAGGAAGGTGAAGAGGGGAAAGAACAAGCACAAGTGGGAGGACTTTAAGGAGTTTGATAAGGTCAAACTCATAGTTCACACCCAGCCCCCTTTTAAGAAGACCCCAGAGATCTTCGAGATAGGATACGAGGGGGACGTGGAACCCCTGAAAGAGATGCTTGGAAAGCCCATAGATGTGGAGCAAGTCTTCAAGCCAGGAGAACAGGTGGATGTGATCGCGGTCACCAAGGGGAAGGGGTTCCAAGGGGTAATAAAGAGGTTCGGTGTAAAGTTGTTGTCCCACAAGGCAGAGAAGAAGCGAAGGAAGGCTGGTTCCCTGGGCCCTTGGCACCCTGCCAAGTTGTCCTACACCACCCCCCTACCAGGTCAGATGGGATTCCACACCAGGACAGAGTTCAACAAGTGGTTGTTGAGGATCGGGGAGGGGGAGGAAGTGAACCCCAAGGGTGGTTTCCTGAATTACGGTCTGATAAGGACGAAGTACGTCATGTTAGCAGGTTCGGTCCCCGGTTCGAGGAAGAGGTTAGTCATCATGAGGAAGGCCATAAGGCCCAACAAGCTCCCGAATGTCCCTCCAGAGATAGTTTACATATCCAGGGAATCCAAGCAGGGTAATTGAGATGAAGGCGCCAGTCTATTCCAAGACAGGTAGGAAGGTGGGAGAGATAGAGCTCCCCATACACTTCAAGGAGACCATAAGGCCTGACGTGATCAAGAGAGTGGTGGTGGCCATCCAGAGTCACAGGTTACAACCCTACGGCGTCAACGAGATGGCTGGGAAGAGGAAAGTCATATGGTTGTCCAAGAGAAGGAGGGATTATAAGACGACTTATGGAAGGGGACAGTCGAGGACCCCTAGGAAGACCCTGGCGAGGAGGGGAAGGTATTTCCTCTGGGTCGGAGCTTTCGCCCCCCAGACCAGGGGAGGAAGGGAAGCCCATCCTCCAAAGGTGGAGAGGAAGTTGGAGAAGAGGGTGAACGAGAAGGAGAGGAAGCTCGCCATAAGGAGCGCCATCGCAGCGACCGCGGTGAGGGAGCTCGTTCAGAAGAGACACAGATACAATGGGGATGTTCCCATAGTGCTGAAGGACGAGGTCGAAAAGCTAAAGAAGGCCAAGGAAGTCGAGAAGTTGCTGAAGAAGCTCGGGATGGAAAAGGAGTTGGAGAGGATAAAGGAGAGGAAAATAAGGGCAGGAAAAGGAAAGATGAGGGGGAGGAAGTACAAGAAGAGGGTGGGTCCGCTATTCGTGGTGTCCAAGAGATGTGATTTGATGAAGAGCGCGAGGAACCTGGGAGATGTGGTCTTGGTCAAGGACTTGAACGCGGAGGTCTTGGCCCCGGGAACCCAACCAGGTAGATTGACCTTGTGGACAGAAAGCGCGATAAAAGAGCTGGAAAAGGGGTTGTTCTTATGATAATAAAACACCTCTTGATGACGGAGAAGGCGGTGAGGTTGATAGAAAAGGAGAACACCCTCACCTTCATAGTAGACGAGAAGGCGAGGAAGGAGGACATCAAGAAAGAGGTAGAAAGATTGTTCAACGTGAAGGTGAAGAAGGTGAGGACTTGCTTCGGGAAGAGGGGGAAGAAAGCCTACGTCAGGTTGGAGAAAGATTATAAAGCTATGGACGTGGCTACTCAAATGGGGATGATTTAAAATGCCTAGAAGGACGAAAATGCAAAGGAGGGGAAAGGGAAAGCCCAAGTATAGGGCACCCTCTCATAAGTACCTCGCTAGGGCTAAATTCCCTCCTATAAGGGAGGAGTTGATGGTAGGAGAGGTCGTGGAGATCTTGCACGATCCGGCGAGGACCGCCCCTTTGATGGTCATAAGGTGTGACGACGACTTCTACGCGCTTCCTGCCCCTGAGGGGATCATGGTGGGAAGCCAAGTGGAGATAGGGAGCGGTGCCCACTTGAGGGCAGGGAACGTCTTACCCTTGGGGGAGATCCCCGAGGGAATGGACGTCTTCAACATAGAATTGGTTCCAGGGGATGGAGGGAAGATAGTGAGGGCCGCGGGACTGAGCGCCAAGGTCATGGCCAAGGAGGAAGGTAGGGTCATAGTGAAACTCCCGAGCAGGCAACTCAAGGTCTTGAATCCTAGGTGCAGGGCGATGATAGGGGTTGTGGCCGGGGCAGGGAGGAAGGAGAAACCCCTCTTGAAGGCTGGGAAGGTCTACCACATCCTTAAGGCCAAAGCCAAGGTCTGGCCGAGGGTGGCAGCCAGGGCCATGAACCCCGTTGATCACCCCATGGGAGGGGGAAAGAGGAGGCACAAGCGCAAGAAAACCACCTCCAAGAGGGCTCCGAGGGGCGCTAGGGTGGGGAGCATAGGAGCCAGGAGGACCGGGAGGAAAAAGGGTGGTAAGAAATGAAGGAGTTCACCTACAGGGGAAAGACACTTGAGGAGCTCAAGCAAATGAGCATAAAAGAGTTCGCCCAATTGCTCCCAGCTAGGCAGAGGAGGAGTTTACTCAGGGGTTTCACGCCGGAGCAGAAGAAGTTGTTGAGGAAGGTGGAGCTCGCTTTGCAGGGGAAGTACGACAAGCCCATAAGGACCCACGAGAGAGACATGATAATCCTCCCAAGCTTCGTGGGACTGAAATTCGCGGTGCACAACGGCAAGGACTTCGTGGTCTTCGAGGTGAAGCCAGAGATGATAGGGCATTATCTTGGGGAGTTCAGCCCTACCAGGAAGAGGGTGCAACACGGCGCGCCAGGAGTGGGAGCAAGCAGGAGCAGTAAGTTCGTGCCCATAAAGTGATGCCCATGATGGCCAGGTTGAGCGATGCCCCAATCTCCACGAAACACGTGGTGGAAATAGCCAGGTGTTTAAGGGGGAAGGAGTTAAAAAAAGCCATGGCCTTCCTCGAGAGAGTGATCGAGGGAAAGCAGGCTGTCCCATTCAAGAGGTATAACAGGGATACCCCTCACAGGAAGGGGATGGGGCCCGGGAGATATCCGAAAAAGGCGAGCAGTTACATGCTGAAGTTGTTGAAGGATGCCTTGAACAACGCCATCCAGAAAGGGATGAACCCGGAGAAGCTCTTCATAAAGAGGATAGAGGTGGGGATGGCCATTTCTAAGCATAGGAGAGCTAGGAGGGGGCTCGGGAAGAGGACCCATGTGTTGGTGGAGGTGGAGGAACGTGATTGAGAGGAAGTTCATAGAGGACAAGGTGAAGGAACACAAGGTCAAGGAGTGGTTGAAGAAGGAGTTAATAGATATGGGTTACTCTCACTGCGAGCTCGAGAAGACTCCCTTGGGAACCAAGGTAACCATATATTCCTTCAAGCCCGGGATGGTGGTGGGCAGGGGAGGAGAGAACATAGCCAGGATATCCCAAATACTCGAGGAGGAATTCAAGTTGGAGTCACCCCACATAGAAGTTAAGGAGGTGGAGGTCCCCGAGTTGGACCCAGTCATCATGGCCAACCGAATCGCGAAGCAGCTCGCGAATTATGGAGTGACGAAGTTCAAGGCCATAGGTCATCGAAACCTCCAGAGGATCATGGAGGCTGGGGCCATAGGCGCCGAGATAATCATCTCCGGGAAGGTCCCCAGCGCCAGGGCCAAGAGCTGGAGGTTCTATTCCGGTTATCTCCCTAAGTGCGGAGAAGTGGCGAAGAACGAGGTGAGGGAGGGATTTAAGGCGGAAAAGCTGAAGATAGGGGTGGTCGGGGTCACCGTTCGCATCCTCCCGCCCGGGGTGGTGATGCCCGATAGGGTGGAGATAAAGGAGGGGATAGGAGTTGAAGAAGTGGGAGATCAAGAAGATGAGGAAGGAGGAGCTTCTTAAGAAGCTCGAGGAGATCAGGAGGGAGTTAATGGTAGTTGAGAGTAAGAAGGCGAGCGGGGCGAGCCCGGATAACCCCGGGAAGGTGAGACACCTAAGAAAGACCATCGCTCGCATACTCACCGAAATCAACAGGAGGGAAAAAGGGAAAAAATGAGCGACGTGTGCCCAGTGTGCGGGATGCCCAAGGAACTCTGCATATGCGGGGCAATAACCAAGGAGCAGCTTCAAATCAAGGTGAGGGTCGCGAAGAAGAGGTACGGGAGGCTCATGACCATCATAGAGGGCATCGACCCAAAAGCGGTGGACATGAAGGCGTTGGCGAAGCGCATGAAACAGAAGTTCGCCTGTGGAGGGACGGTGAAGAACGACACAATCGAGTTACAGGGGGATCACAGGGAGAAGGTGAAGCAAATCCTGATCGAGGAGGGCTTCCCGCCGGAAAACATTGAGGTGATTTGATGTTGGGCCTGATCGGGAAGAAGGTAGAGGTAAAGGACAGCAGGAACCCCTCTTTGATAGGCATAAGAGGGGAGATAGTGGATGAGACTAAGAACATGCTGATCATAAGGACGAGGAAGGGAGAAGTGAAGGTCGAGAAGCGCATATGCTCCTTTGAAGTGGACGGGAAGCTCGTGGAAGGGAAGGAGATAGTGGGGATGCCTTGGGAAAGGTTAAAAAGGAGGAAGAAGGTGAGAACAAGATGGTAGAATGCAACGATAAGAAGTGCCCGTTCCATGGGGAGGTCAGGATTAGGGGTAAGAAGTTCGAGGGAGTGGTGGTGTCCGCGAAAGCTGAGAAGACCGCGATAGTCGAATGGGAAAGGTATTACAAGCTCAGGAAGTACGAGAGATATGAGAAGAGGAGGACGAGAGTGGCGGCCCACAATCCCCCTTGCATAAACGCCAAGGAAGGGGATAAGGTGGTCATCGCCGAATGCAGGCCTTTGAGTCGGACTAAAAAGTTCGTGATAATTGAGGTGAAGAAGGAATGAAGGCCTTGAAATCTAAGGTGCCCAGAGCCCTCCCGAGGGGGGCAAGGGTGAAGGTAGCCGATAATAGCGGGGCCCAGGTCATCCAGATCATAGAGGTGTTGAAGTATAAGGGGAGGAAGAGGAGGTATCCCGCTGCTGGGGTAGGGGATGTTGTGGTAGCCTCGGTGAAGGAAGGAGACCCTAAGATGAAACACAAGATAGTTTACGCGGTCATCATAAGGCAGAGGAAGGCTATAAGGAGAGCAGATGGGATGAGGGTGAAGTTCGAAGATAACGCTGCGGTCTTGTTAAAGGACAAGAACGTGTTCGAGCCCAAGGGGACCGTGGTGAAGGGGCCCATGGCGAGGGAAGTGGTGGAGAGATTCCCCGCCCTAGGTAAAATAGCGAGGATGGTGGTATGAAGAGCAAAAAACCCAGGAAACAAAGGAAGTGGTTGAGGGAAGCCCCCTTGCATAGGAGGCAGAAGATGGTGGCAGCCCACCTCTCCAAGGAGTTGAGGGAGAAGTATCACAAAAGGTCCCTGCCAGTGAGGAAGGGAGACAAAGTGAAGGTCATGAGGGGAAGTTATAAGGGAAAGATAGCGAAAGTGGAGAGGGTGGACTTGAGAAAGCTGAGGGTCTACTTGGAGGGGATCAAGCGGAAGAAGGTGGACGGAAGGGAAGTCTCTGTCCCTATCCATCCATCCAACCTCATGATCCTCGAACTTAACCTCGAGGACAAGGAAAGGAGGGCAATCTTAGAGAGGGTGAGCAAATGAGCCGTCATATGAAGAAGTTGGCAGCACCCAAGGTGCTAGGGATACCTAGGAAAGTTAGGGGAAGGTTCGTGGTGAAGCCGAGCCCTGGACCTCACCCAAAGGACAGGAGCGTTGCACTTCTGGTGTTCCTGAGGGACATATTGAAGGTGGCGGAGACCGCGAGGGAGGTGAAGAAATTACTGAACAGGGGAATTGTTAAGGTGGATGGGAAGGTGAGGAAGGACAAAAAGTTCCCGGTCGGCTTCATGGACGTCCTCACCGTGGATAAGAAGCACTACAGGATCCTCTTCGATAAGAAGGGAAGGTTGTTCCCAAAGCCCATAAAGAAGAGCGCGAATCTCAAGATAGGCATGATCGTGAGGAAGCAGATGGTGAAGGGGGACAAGATACAACTCACCCTGCATGATGGGAGGAACATCTTACTACCTAAGACCAAGGGGAGGAAGTACAAGATAGGCGCCTCCCTGCTCATAAAAATCCCGAGTCAAGAAATCGTCAAATACTTGCCCTTCGACAAGGGAGCAGAGGTTTACTTGATCGCTGGGAGACACGTTGGGGAGAAGGCGAAGGTCGTGGAGGTGAGAGGAGAAAAAGTGCTGTTGAAGGGGGAGACAGAATACGAGACCCTCAGCGACTACGCCTTCCCGACCGACCCGGAGGTGGAGCAATGAACCCTATGAGGCAGATAAGGATAGAAAAGGTCACTTTGAACATAGGGGCAGGGGAGCCTGGGGAGAAGGTGGACTTAATGAAGGAGTTGTTGGAGAGGATAACTGGAAGAAAGGTCGTGAAGACTAAGGCGAAGCGGAGGATACCTACATGGCATCTGAGGCCTGGGTTGGAGATAGGAGTGAAGGTGACCGTGAGAGGGAAGGATGCTAAGGAGTTGCTGAAGAAGCTCTTAGCAGCAGTGGGGAATAAGCTCAAGAGGAGTTGCTTCGACAAGTTCGGGAATGTGAACTTCGGAGTGGAAGAATACATTCACATTCCTGGGATGAAGTATGATCCCAAGATAGGCATGCAGGGATTAAACGTGTGTGTCACTCTGGAGAGACCTGGGTACAGAGTGAAGAGGAGAAAAGTGAAGAGGAGTAAGATTGGGAAGAAGCATTTGATAACTCCTGAAGAGGCGATGGAGTTCATGAGGAAGGAATTTGGGGTGGTTGTCGAATGACTGCCAAATCCTACAAGAAGATCATGAAACAGCTCGTGAGGAAAAAAGCAAAGCTCAAGCGATTCCTCAAGTTCTGTAAGCCGAAGAACAGGAAATATGGGAGGGGGAGGAAGAGGTGCATAAGGTGCGGGAGGGCTGGTGCCCACATAAGCAAGTATGGGTTGCATTTATGCAGACAATGCTTCAGGGAGGTAGCGAGGGAATTAGGATTCAAAAAGTATGGTCACGAGGTGTGAAGGATGAGGTTGGATGTATTGGCGGATGCTCTGAGCGCGATAAAGAACGCGGAAGCCGTAGGGAAGAAGGAATGCATAGTCAGGCCCGTCTCCAAGCTAGTGAGGGAAGTGATAAAGATGATGAAGGATAGGGGTTACTTGGAGGATTACGAGTACATAGAGAACAAAAGGGGAGGAGCCATAAAGGTGAAGCTTTGGGGGAGGATAAACGAGTGCAAGGCCATAAAACCCAGGTTCCCCTGCAAGCTCGAGGAGATCGAGAAGTATGAACAGAGGTTCCTCCCGGCGAGAGGGTTTGGTTTCCTAATCATATCAACTCCAAAAGGACTCATGACCAACGACGAGGCGAAGAAAAAAGGCATGGGAGGGGTGTTGATAGCCTATGTATACTGAGGTGGAGATCCCTGAAGGGGTGGAGGTGGTGAAAGAAGTGCATGACCTAGTGGTGAGAGGGAAATTGGGGGAGTTGAGGAGGACTTTTTTACACCCTCACATAAATGTGGAAGTGAAGGATGACAAGGTCGTCTTCAGTTCCGATAGGGATACGAGAAAGGAGAAGCGCGTGATGAACACCTTCGCAGCTCATTTGAGGAACATGATGAAAGGGGTCACCAAGGGATACGTCTACAAGCTCAAGATCGTGTTCACTCACTTCCCCATAAGCGTTAAAAAACAGGGGAATTTGTTACTGATAGAGAACTTGTTCGGGGAAAAGAAACCCAGGAAGGCAAAGATCTTAGAAGGGGTCGAGGTGGAGATAGAGGGGGATGAGATCACCGTTAAAGGGATAGATAAAGAAAAGGTAGCGCAGACTGCTGCCAACATAGAGCAGGCCACCAGGAGACCGGGGTATGATAAGAGGGTGTTCCAGGACGGTATTTACATATTCCAAAAGGATGAGAAGGTGTTGGTATGAGCAAGGAATATTACAGGAGAGAGGTGCACAGGAGGAAGAGGTTGAGCCTATCCTGGAGGAGGCCAAAGGGCTTGCATTCAAAGGTGAGGAGGAAGGAAAAATACGTGAAGCCCATGCCTTCCGCCCGAAGGAGGAGCCCGAGGAGAGAGAGGGGGCTCTTACCTGGAGGGATAAGGGAGGTCTTGGTCCACAACGTGGAGGAGTTGAGGAGGGTGGGGAAGGGGTTCGCTGCCAGGATCGCCAGCGGGGTGGGTAAGAGGAAGAGGTTGATGATCCTGGAGGAGGCCAAAAAGCTTAAGATAAAGGTGTTGAACCCATGAGGAGCTTGGAATTGCAGAGGAGGTTGGCAGCCGAAATCGCTGGGGTAGGTAAGAGTAGGGTGAAATTCGACCCAGAGAGGCTGAAGGAGATCAAGGAGGCCATAACCAGGGAGGACGTGAGGGCCCTGATAAAATCGGGGGCCATCATTATAGAGAAGCCAAGGGGGATAAGCAGGGGAAGGGCGAGGAAGCTGAAGGAGCAGAAGAAGAAGGGAAGGAGGAGGGGGCCCGGGAGCAGGAAGGGGAAGTACTACTCAAAGCTCAGCAGGAAGGAGAGGTGGATGAGGGCGGTGAGGGCCCAGAGGAAGTTCCTCAAGGCCCTCAAGGAGAAGGGGAAGATAAACAAGCGTATGTTCAAGGAGTTATACAAAAAGGTGAAAGGAGGATTCTTCAGGTCGGTCAGTCACATAAAGTTATATCTCGAGAAGGTGAGCAAATGAAGATGAAACCTACTTACGTGGTGAAGCACAGGAGGAGAAGGGAGGGAAAGACCGATTACAGGAAGAGGCTCAAGCTCCTCCTCTCAGGGAAACCCAGGTTCGTGGTGAGGAAGACCAATAAGTACATCATATGTCAGTACGTAGTCTCCAAGGAAGGACAGGATAAAGTGTTGAAGCAGGTGAACTCCAAGGTGCTGGCGAAATACGGGTGGAAGGGGAGTTTTAAGAACTTACCTGCTGCTTACTTGACGGGCTATCTGCTCGGGAAGCTGGTTGGAAAGAAAGAAGCCATACTCGACATGGGACTTTACCCTTCCACCAAGGGCTCCAGGATATATGCTGCTTTGAAGGGGGCTTTGGATGCAGGGATGAAGATACCCCACGATGAAGAGGTTCTCCCTCCAGAGGACAGGATCAAGGGGAAACATATAAATGATGAGGTCGTGAAGCTCTTCGAAGAGGTGAAAGGGAGGTTGAAATGAACGAGTGGATCCCGAGGACGGAATTGGGAAAGCTGGTGTATGAGGGGAAGATAAAGCACATAGATGAGATCTTGGATAGAGGAATTAGGATAAAGGAACCTGAAATAGTTGATAAGCTCATCCCTAATTTAGAGGTACAGCTCCTCAACATAGGTCAGGCGAAGGGAAAGTTCGGAGGGGGAAGGAGGAAGCCTTTCAGGGTGACCCAAAGGAAGACGGAGGACGGAAACAAGCCGAAGTTTTCCGTCATGGCAGTCGTTGGGAACAGGAACGGCTATATAGGGTTAGGCTTCGGTGCCTCGAGCGAGACCATGCCAGCCAGGGAGAAAGCGATAAGGGAGGCGAAGCTCAACCTGATAAAGATAAGGAGAGGGTGCGGTTCCTGGCAGTGTGGTTGTGGGACGCCTCACTCCATTCCTTTTAAGATAAGGGGGAGGAGCGGTTCGGTCAGGGTGGAGTTCATACCTGCCCCAAAAGGAGTGGGGCTCGCGGTGCATGATGAGTGTAAGATCTTGTTCGAATTGGCCGGGGTCAAGGACGTTTGGGGGAGGTCCTTCGGTCAAACGAGGACGAGGATAAACTTGTTATATGCCACTTTCAACGCTCTCAAGCAGTTGAAGGAGACGAAAGTCCCAGAATCCTTCAAGAAGTTCGCAGGGGTAGTGGAGGGAGAGGTATGATAGCGGCGGTCCTCATAAGAGGATATGTGAGGGCGAGGAAGGATGTGATAGAGACTTTGCGGAGGTTGAATCTGAAAAGGAAGTTCAACCTCGTCATCTTGGAGGAAAGGCCCGAGATCATGGGAATGCTCAAGAAGGTCCAGCATTACGTCACTTATGGTAAAATAAGTGAGGAGTTGAGGAAGGAGCTCATCCAGAAGTATGGGGAGCAGAAGGTGTACAGATTAAAACCTCCGAGGGGCGGATTCAAGCGGAGCATAAAGCTCTTAAGACCATTGGGTGAGTTGGGCCAAAGGGAGGAGATGGATTCCCTCATAAGGAGGATGATGTGAATGGGTCTCTCGAAGAAGGCGAAGAAGAAGAGGGGATATTCGAGGAGATTAGGAGTGAGGAGAAGAGGAGCAGGCAGTAGAGGAGGGAGAGGGAGAGCAGGGTGGGGAAAAAGGGGGAAGCAAAAGAAGTTGAAGTTCATAAAAGAGGAGAGGAAGAGGGGGTTCAAGAGCATCTACGAGAAAAAGAAGTTGAAGGAGATAAACTTAGGAGAGATAAGAGGAAATGTAGAATTGAAGGGTTATAAGGTGTTGGGGAAAGGAGAACTTTCTGGGGCTTTCACAGTGAAGGCAAGTGCCTTCACTCAACGCGCGAAGGAAAAGATCGAAAAAGCTGGAGGGAAGTGGATTGAAATTTGAGGAGTTCCTCAAGAACCTCCCAGAGGTGAGGGCTCCTGATAGAAGGCTTAACTTCGAGGAGAGGTTGAAGTGGACAGGGATCGTCCTTTTATTGTACTTTGCTTTATCCATGGTCCCTTTATATGGTTTGAGTCCTACTTACGTGGCCAGGTTCCAGACCCTCTCTATCCTTCTGGCAGCTAATTTCGGTTCGCTCATAACCTTGGGTATAGGCCCCATAGTCACGGGAAGCATCATACTCCAACTACTAGTGGGTGCAGAGGTGATAAACATAGACACAAAAACAAGGGAGGGAAGGGCATTGTACCAGGGGCTTCAGAAGTTATTCTCCATTTTCTTCATAGTGTTCGAGAACGGGATATACGCCTTTTCGGGAGCTCTTCCACCTATTCAACCCACTCTTTACTACCGCTCCCTCTTGGCTCTTCAGCTCATCCTAGCAGGATTGTTGCTGATGTTCTTGGATGAAATCGTCTCCAAGTGGGGGATAGGTTCTGGGATATCTCTCTTCATCGCTGCTGGAGTGAGTAGGCAGATATTCGTGAATGCCTTCTCCCCTTTCGAGTCCCCTACGGGATTACCAGTGGGGAGGGTGTTACAAGTGTTCGCCCTCATAGCTCAAGGGTTCGTGACCCAAGCCTTCCTGCCCCTGATAACTATCCTCTCGACTTTGTTTGTCTTCGCCCTCTCCATCTACTTACAATCCATAAAGGTGGAGATCCCTTTGAGTTTCGGGAGAATAAGGGGTTTCAGCCTCAAGTGGCCCCTGAGTTTTGTTTACACCAGCAACATCCCCGTCATCTTGACTGCCTCTTTGTTAGTGAGCCTCCAAGTCTGGGGATCTATGCTCTACCATGCAGGCGTCCCCATCCTTGGCACCTTCACTCAACAAGGAGGGACTGAGGTCCCGGAAAGTGGGTTGGTGAAATATCTCACTCCTCCCAGAATAAGCTCTCTCATCTTCTCACCAACTACGGATGACTTTCTCTCCCTCTTGGTCTATGCCCTTTTCATGTTGGGTGGTTCCGTCCTCTTCTCGGTCCTTTGGGTCCAGATAGGGGGACAAGATGCAAGTACCATTGCTGACCAAATTCTGGAATACAATCTGACCATTCCCGGATTCAGGAGTGATAGGAGAATTTTAGAGCACATCTTATCCAGATATATAAATCCCTTAGCTGTCATGGGTGGTTTCTCCGTCGGGTTCTTGGCAGTAATCGCTGATCTCTTCGATGCTCTCTCGAGAGGGACGGGGATCTTGCTGACCGTCATGATTATATATAACTTTTATGAGATCATCAGGAGACAATATGCTAAGGAATTACCACCATGGATGGCAAGCTTCTTCAGGTGATGCCATGCATCCTGTGATTGAGATCTTGGTGATTTCCTTCTTGGCAGCCACATTCTCTAGATTGGTTTATATTAAGACAGTTGATAGGAAGAAGCTCGAAGAGTTGAAAAGAAAGGCGAAAGAGATCAGAGAGAAGTTAAAGAAGGTGAAAAGAGGAACAAAAACCTATGCGGAACTGAGTGAGAAACAATTGGATTTGAGCCTACAACTATCCAAGTTGGAACTACTCCCCTCTCTCTTCACTTTCATTCCATTCCTCTTATTATTTCTCTTCATGAAATCCAGGTATCAGAACGTCCCGGCTTTCATCGTTTTGCCTTTCAGCCTCCCAGTGATAGGGAATGATGTAGGGTGGTTGCTAACTTATTTAATATCCTACATGATATTCTCCTCTGTGATGAGGAGGGTTGAAAGATGGTTCTCATAGTGATATCGGGTTCCGCAGGAGCAGGGAAGACCACCGTCGCGAAGCACTTGGCGGAGAAATTCAAGTTACGATACTTCTCGGCTGGAAATTATTTCAGGGAGCTCGCTAAAAAACATGGTTTTGAGGACTTCATAAAATGGCATGAGTACGTGGAGAAGCACCCAGAGATAGACAGGAAGGTCGATAACAGGGTGAAAAGAGAGGCAAGGAAAGGGAACGTGGTGATAGAGGGATGGATAGCAGGTCATGTGGTCAAGAAGGCGGACCTCAAGATATTTCTGAGAGTCCCATTGAAAGTGGCCGCGAAGCGCATCGCGGAAAGGGAAAGAGTCCCCTTGAAGAAAGCGTTGGAACACACCAAGAGGAGGGAAAGGTACACGAAAAGATACTTAAAGGAATATGGGATTGACTTCAACGACTTGAGTCCCTACCACGTGGTCATGGACACCTCCATTTGGGATATGGAGGAAAATAAAAAAATCATCGAATACATCGTGAAAACCCTGTTGAGGAGGGATAAGAAATGATGGAAATCGGAAGGATCTGCATGAAAACTGCCGGGAGGGAAAGAGGAAAGGTATGCGTCATCGTGGACATTTTGGACGAGAACTTCGTCCTCATAGATGGGAACGTCAAGCGGAGGAGATGTAACATAGATCACTTGGAACCGACTCCTAAAAAGCTGGACATAAATAAGGGTGCGAGGACCGAGACGATCCTGAAGGCCTTGAAAGAAGCGGGGTATGAGAT
>QMVD01000008.1 GCA_003660925.1 Nanobdellota archaeon | reverse complement strand
GAGATAAAGCCTAAGAAAAAGTTGGAACAGTATCAAACGCCCGGTGAGATAGCTGCTGACTTGCTTTGGATGGCCTTCCTCAGAGGGGATCTGAAGGGAAAAGTGGCGGACTTAGGGTGTGGGAACGGGATTCTTGGGATAGGGGCGAAGCTGTTGGGGGCGAGGGAGGTTTACTGCGTGGAGATAGACGAGGACTCCCTAAAGGTGGCCGGGAGGAACGCGAGGAGACTGGGGGTCGACGTCAAGTTCTTGCTCATGGACATGAGGGATTTTGAGGAAGAGGTGGACACCGTCGTCATGAATCCCCCTTTCGGGAGGAAGCCTCATCATTTGGATAGGGTTTTCCTGGAAAAGGCATTCGAGATAGCTGACATCGTTTATTCCATTCACCCAGCGAGCTCGGCCCGGTTCCTCCTGGATTTTGGGAGGAAGCACAGCTTCTCTGGGGAAGTCTTAAAGGAATTCGATTTCCCCCTCAAGGCGATCTTCCCTTGGCACAGGAAGAGGGTGGGAAGGTTCAAAGCGGTGTTCTTGAGGTTTCAGAGTTCCGGGAGAAAAAGTTAAAAATCATATCGATTTTTTACTTCCTATGGCTCCGGCAATGCGCGGTGGCCGGAAAAACATCTTCTAAACTTTTATCTAGTCCTATTGCCCGGGTAGCTCAGAAGGTAGAGCGTCCGGCTGTTAACCGGAAGGTCCCAGGTTCGAGTCCTGGCCCGGGCGTATGGATGTCGAAAAGGTCGCGAGGATAGCCAGGCTTAAGCTGAGCGAGGAGGAGAAGGAACTCTTTTCTAGACAGCTGAAGGAGGTCTTGAAGGCATTCGAGGTCTTGGACGAGTTGAACGTGGAGGGCGTGGAGCCTGCTATGCACCCTTACGAGATAAGGAACAGGTTCAGAAAGGACAAGGCGAGGGGATGGAGGGAGATAAAAATGCCCAATAAGGAGGGGGAGTTTTATAGGGGACCGAGGGTGGTGTGATGAAACTCAAAAGGTTGAACGAGAAGACGAACGCCTTCATAACCTTGAAGGAGGAGGTCGAGGAGGCAGAGCTTTATTTTTCGATAAAGGACAACATCTGCACGAAAGACATGAGGACGACCGCTGGCTCCAAGATGCTGTATAACTATCATCCCCCCTTCGACGCTACCGTGGTGGAGAGGATAAGGGGGAAGGGAGAGATCCTGGGGAAGACCTCCATGGACTCGTGGGGGTTCGGGACCTTCGGGACGAATTGCGATTTTGGAACCCCGAGGAATCCTTGGGACTTGGGACGCTCGCCTGGCGGGAGCTCGAGCGGGGCGGCCATAGTGGCGAGCGCCCTGAAGGAGAGGAACGTGGCCCTCGCGGAGTCCACAGGAGGAAGCATCTCCTGCCCAGCGAGCTTCTGCAACGTCTTTGGCCTTACCCCAACTTATGGCTTGGTCTCCAGGTGGGGCTTAATAAGTTACGCTGACTCCTTGGATAAGATAGGGCTCATGGCCAGGGACCTCAAGGACATAGCCTTGGTGATGAACTACATCGTGGGAGGAGACGAGAGGGACCCAACTTCTTATCAGGGGAGGGTACCGGATTACACCAGATGCTTCGGGGAGATCAGGGGGTTAAAGGTAGGGGTTCCGAAGGAGTACTTCGAGCACGTCGAGGAAGAGGTGAAGGAAAAAGTCATGGATGGCATATCCCTCTTGGATTCTCTGGGGGCAGAGATAAGAGAGGTCTCCTTGAAGCTCACGAAGTACGCCTTGGCTTCCTATTACATCATCGCCTTAAGCGAGGCGAGCACGAACTTGGCGAGGTTCTGTGGGTTAAAGTATGGGTTGAGCGCGGAGATGAAGGGGGAGTTCAACGAGTACTTCTCCAAGGTGAGGGGCTCTGGGTTCAACCAAGAAAGTAAACGAAGGATAATCCTCGGAACCTTTGCCCGCATGGCCGGTTATAGGGGGAGATATTACTTGAAGGCGTTGAAGGTGAGGAGATTGATAATAAATGAGTTCAAGGAGATTTTTTCCAGATGTGACTTGATAGCTGCTCCTACCATGCCCATCTTACCCCCTAAGTTCGAGGAGATCGAGGAGTTAGAGCCCATCCAGGTATATGCCATGGACCAGCTCACGGTGGGACCCAACTTAGCGGGGATCCCCATGCTCTCCGTCCCCATAGGTTTCTCAAGAGGTTTGCCTGTGGGGCTACACTTGATGGCTGACCACTTCAGAGAGGACTTGTTGTTTAGGGTGGGAAGAGCCATACAGGAACATACTAACTACTGGAGAAAGGTGCCAGAATTATGAGGATAGGACTGGAAGTACACGTGCAGCTCAAGACCAAAAGCAAGTTGTTCTGTAATTGTCCGACTGACCCAGCCGAGCCCAATAGGAACATCTGTCCCATATGCTTGGGCTTCCCGGGGATTAGACCTTTCCCGAACGAGGAAGCCATCCTGCTGGCGTTCAAAATAGCTAAGGCCCTGAATTGTAGGATCCTCGAGAGGTGCTTCTTTTCAAGGAAGTCCTATTTCTATCCAGACATGCCCAAGAACTATCAGATAACCCAGTATGAAGCCCCCATCGGGGTGGACGGTTGGGTGGACATAGGGAAGAAGATAAGGATAAGAAGGGTTCACTTGGAAGAGGACCCAGCGAGGTTGGTCCATCCAGGAGGGATAGGGGGATCCGATCACGTGCTCATAGATTACAATAGGGCAGGAGTCCCCTTGGTAGAGATAGTCACGGAGCCCGACTTCGAGGACGTGGAGGAGGTGAAGAGGTTCTTTAAGAAATTGCTCTCCATCCTGCTCCACTTGAGGGCCTTTGACCCCCTCAAGTGTTCCATAAGGTGCGATGTGAACATATCCTTGGGGGACACGAGGGTGGAGGTGAAGAACGTCACGGGGTTGAAGCACATAGAAAGGGCGATAAGATATGAGATCTTGAGGCAGGAGAAGCTCCTCAAGGAAGGGAAGGAAGTGAAGAGGGAGACGAGGCACTTCGACGAGAAGACGGGGCTCACCACGAGCCTGAGGGAGAAGGAGTTCGAGGACGATTATGGTTACATTTTTGATCCAGACCTCCCTATCATCGAGGGCATCGAGGTGGAGATCCCTGAACTCCCTGATCGAATGGTGGAGAGGTTCGTCGAGGAATACGGACTGAAGGAGGAGAAGGCTAAAGCCATAGCTTATGAGGGCCCGGACTTCGCCTCCTTCTTCGAGGAGGTCGTGAAAGACTTCGGGAAGCCAGAAGTGGTGGCTAGCTGGATGCTCACTCACTTGTTGAAGTGCCTGAACTTTAATCACATGAGGCTCGAGGATACTTCCTTGACCCCCAAGGAGTTCGTGGAGTTCTTGAGGGCCATGGAAGAGGAGAGGATCTCGGAAAGGTACGCCAAGGAGATGATAAAGGAGTGGGTGCCGAGCGGGAAAAAAGTGGAGGAGTTTTTAAAAGAGATGGTGAGTGAGGAAGAGTTAAGGAGAGCGGTTGAGGAGGTCCTTCGGGAGCATCGTAAGGCAGTGGAGGATTATAAAAAGGGCAAGAAAAAAGCCCTTGAGTTCCTGATAGGACAGGTCTTGAGGAGGATTGGTGGGAGGGCGGATGTGAAGAAAGTGAGGAGGTTGCTGGAGGAATCGATTGATTTAAAATGAAAGGAAGGGGATGATTTGGTATGAGGATTAAGGACCTCCCCAAGCACGTGGGGGAAAGGGTCAAGGTGAGAGGTTGGGTCTTTAGGAGGAGGGAGTTGAAGGATAAAGTATTCCTCGTCTTGAGGGATTCTACGGGGATAGTTCAATGCGTCGTCCCGAGCAGTTTGAAGGGGGTTGAGAAGGCGAGGATAGAATCTTCCGTCATCGTGTCAGGTTCTTTGAAGAAGGACGAGAGGGCGCCGGGAGGTCATGAGATAGCCGTGGAGAAGTTAAAAGTGGTGGGGGAGGCAGAGGTGTTCCCCATAACCAAGGATCAAAGCGTGGAATTCCTCTTAGATGTCAGGCACCTGTGGCTGAGGTCGAGGAAGCTCACAGCCATCATGAAGGTGAAAGACACAGCCTTGAGGGCTGCGAGAGAGTGGTTCCACAAACATGGGTTTTGGGAGGTGACCCCTCCCATCATAGTGAGCGGCGCGTGCGAGGGAGGGGCCACTCTGTTTAAGTTCAAATATTTTGACAGGACCGCTTTCTTGAGCCAATCCGCCCAGTTGTACTTAGAGGCCCTGATCTACTCCTTAGAAAAGGTATACTCCTTAACCCCATCCTTCAGGGCGGAGAAGTCCAGGACGAGGAGGCACCTAGCGGAGTATTGGCACTTGGAGGGGGAGGCCGCCTGGGTGGACCACGAGGAGAACATGAGGATTCAGGAGCAATTGGTGAGTTACATGGTGAAGAAGGTGGTGAAGGAGAGGAAAGAAGAGTTGGAGTCCTTGGGAAGAGATGTGAAGATCCTGAAGAGGGTCAAGCCTCCCTTCAAGCGAATGACTTATGACAAGGCCATTGAGATCCTTCAAAGGAGGGGAATGGAGATAGAGTGGGGAGAGGATTTAGGGGCGGACGAGGAGAGGGAGTTGACCAAGGACTTGAGGAAACCCATTTTCCTCACCAACTATCCCAGGAAGATAAAGGCCTTCTACATGAAGGTGGATCCCAGGGATGAAAATAAGGTCCTGAACGATGATCTCCTATCCCCAGAGGGCTATGGCGAGCTCATAGGGGGAAGTCAGAGGGAAGATGATCTCGAGAAGTTGAAGGAGAACATGAAGCTGTTCAAGCTCAGGCCAAAGGATTATGAGTGGTACCTGGACTTGAGGAGGTATGGCTCAGTCCCCCACTCTGGATTCGGACTGGGGATGGAGCGATTCGTGATGTGGGTCTGCAGGCTGGACCACATAAGGGACACCATCCCCTTCCCTAGGGTGATCAACAGGGCTTATCCTTGAGCATCCTTTCCTTATCACCTTCTGAACGTAGTTCTTCACTAGATAGTGACGCGCCAAGACCCTCTTGATGAGGCCATCATACTTCGATTCCTCATCGAGGACTTCCTCAAGGACCCTTTTCCTCCTGGAAGGGGGCCTGTGAAACTTGAATAGGAGAGACCTCCTCCTATAAAAGTCCATCCCATCCCCTCAGTAAAGGAGTTTCCTGATTTCAGCGAGCCTAGTACTCTCTCTTATGTATCCCCTGAAGTTAAGCACCATCCTTATCTCGTTCTCTGGCACTCTCATCGCCCTTAACTCCCTCTCCATCAACCTTCTCCAGTTCTCATACCCTACCGGCATCGAAAGCTTGCTTTTTACCCTTCCTTCCGCTTCCCCCCACAGTTTTATGATCTCCTCCAAAGTTGGAGAGGGAACTTCTTTCAACATATTTTGAATCTCCTCATCCTCCCTAATAAGTTTTTCCAACCGCCTTGAAGAACACTGACTCCAAGTCAGGGACCCCGAATCTGAGCTTTAACTCGTTAACGGGGCCGTAGGCGACGAGCTTACCCTTGTTTATAATGGCTACTCTATCGCATATGAGCTCCGCCTGGTGGAGGTTATGGGTGGAATAGATGATGACTCTCCCTTTCCTTAATTCCTTTACCCACTCCATGAGCATCTTGGACGTTATGGGGTCTATCCCCCCGGTCAACTCATCCAATAACAACACTTGTGGGTTGTGTATCAAGGTCTTCGCGAAGAGGAGCTTCCTCTTCATCCCCTTGCTCAGCGTGGAAATACTCGACCTCCTCCTCTCATAGAGTCCAAGCCTTTGCATGAGTTCTCTCACCCTCGTCTTCAAGTCCTTCACTCCGTAGAGCTCCCCGAAGAATTGGAGGTAATCTTCAACCCTCATTTCCTCGTAGAACTCGTTCTCCTCGGGCATGTACCCGACCATCTTCTTGACTTCGATTTCGTCCTTCCTCACGTCAAAACCATTTATCAAGGCAGTCCCCCTCGTCGGCTTGAGGAGACAAGAGAGGAGCTTTAAGGTGGTGGTCTTGCCAGCACCATTGGGGCCCAACAGGCCGAAGATCTCGTCCTCCTTAACAGTTATGTTCAAATCCTCTATTCCCCTCGTCCCGTCGTAGAACTTCGTTAGGCCCCTAGTCTCTATCATGTTTAAGAAATCTCGGGACAAACATATAAATCCTGCTGTTCATCTTAAAGTGATGCTCAAACTGGTTAAGTGGGAGATCAAACGGAGCGTTTCCCCCCAATTCCTCTCCCTTTTCCTCGCCTCGATCTTCCTCCTCCTCTTCCTCTACTTATTTTACAGCCCGAACTTCTCCCAGAGTAGGGTCCTGTTGGGTTTTTACAAGGTGAGCGTCCAGGGCCTCCCCGAATTGGAGGGGTATTTGAGGGAGGTTCCGGAGATCGAATTGGTGAACGAGGACGCAGATGTGTACTTCACCTTACAAGGAGGCACGATTGACGTTTACATCCCCGGGTATGCTAAGTCTCTCCTGGCCTATGAATACGTGAAGGAGGTCGCGAGGAGACACGCGGAAGAGGTTTTGAGTTCCCTCCCTCAGAACGTGTCAGAACCCATAAGGGTGAGGTACATCGAATTAGGGGAGAGTCCAAGGGAGAACCTCTCCCCAGAGCAACTTCCAAGTTTTAGGCCCATCCAAAACCTGTTGAC
The DNA here is from genome assembly GCA_003660925.1 of Nanobdellota archaeon. GTDB lineage: Archaea > Nanobdellota > Nanobdellia > B33-G15 > B33-G15 > B33-G15. The sequence goes on along the minus strand of QMVD01000008.1, from coordinate 12,005 downwards.
CCCTGTCCTCCTCCTACTCCCAAGCATCTTGACGGCGAGCCTGTTCGGCATGTCCCTCATGCAGGACAAGCATGTGATGGAGCACATCTTGCTCGTCCCGATGAAGAGGTGGAAGTTCCTCTCCTCAAAACTCCTCCCCTATCTCCTGACCGCTGTCCTCCTCCAACTTTTCTTTTCCAAACTCGACCTTCAACTTTTCTCCATAGTGTTGCTCAGCGACATCCCCCTCTTTTCCCTTTCCCTCTTGCTCCCTTTGGTGAGCAGGAGCTTCAAGGAGTTCAGCATGTTGTCCACTTTTTCCTTCTTCTCCCTCTTCTTCCTATTCGTCTTTCCCATCGTGATGTACGGCTATTCGGAATTGGCCGGCTTGTCCCCTTTCTCCTTGATGGGGGACGTGTTATTGGGCAAGAGCATCTCTCCCCTTGACCTCTTGATGGCTTTTTTCCCATTCCTCTGGTTCTCCTTGTCCTGCATTTACCTCTCCTTTTCCTTCATGGAGTCGGAGCTCATCAAGTCGAAGCGGAGCGCGTTGGAGCTCCTCCCAAAGGCTCTCAGGATCCACCCCGTGTGGGTAGTGGGTCTCGTCATCCCCTTCGTCTACTTTTTTGAGGTGATATGCGCGATCATCTTAACCATAGTCCCCATCTCCCCTTACCCTTTCCTCTTCGTCGTCGCCCTGATAGAGGAGACCTCAAAGCTCTTACCCTTCAAGAAGCTCGACCTGAGAAGGGCGATCCTTGTGGGGATCTCCTTCTTCTTCTTCGAGAAATTGATCAACCTCTGGCTCCTCTTCTCCCTCCTGGACGTGCTTTACGTCAGGGTGATCTCCGAGCTCTGGATGACCTTGTTAGCTCATGTGGTGTGCACTATTATCCTGTTCTCCTTCAGGAGAAGGTCTTTAGCCCTATCCCTCTCCACCCTAATCCACTTCGCCTTCAACCTGGGGGTGCTTCACCTTGCGTGAAACTCTTTCCATCATGAAGAAGGACTTCAACTCCATTAGGTTCGAAAGGAGCTACCTCTCCATCCTGATCCTACAACTGGTGTTGTTCGCCACCGCTCGTTCCTTCTCTGCTGGCATGATCCTCCTCTCAAGTCCCGAGAGCGCTCAAGAGGTCTTCGAGCTCGAGAAGTTGGTGAGGATAGGGGTGATGAACTTCAACCTCTCCTTAGAGAACCTCTCCTACTTCAATGACAAACGAGAGGGGATGAAGGCACTAGAGGAAGGGGAGATAAACGCCTTCCTCGTCTTCCTCGGGGAAGAGAACGGTGTGAAGGAGTTCGAACTCTACGCCAGGAGGGACGACCCGAAGAGGGAGTTAGCGGTTTCTTTGGTGAGGAGCGAACTGAAGGAGCTGAAAGAGGAGATCCAGTTGGAGAGGATGGAGGAGAAAGACATCTTGTTGCAGTTCTTAGAGAACAGCGTGGAGATGAACACTAGGGAATTAGAAGTTATATACACCTTCGTCCTCCCCCTCTTGCTCCTCTTTTCAGTCCTCATATCCGGCTCCCTGACCATCGACCTGATAACTGAAGAGTTGGAAAGGAAGACCTACTCCTCCCTCCTTTCCTCCCCCCTCAAACCTCATCACTTCCTAAACGCCAAGATATGGTTGCCCTCCATACTCACAGCCTTCCAAAGCTCCATATGGATCTTCTTGTTTCTCTTTCAAGAGATATACATACAGAACGTTCACTTCCTCCTCCCTTTCCTCTTCTCTCTTTCCCTCCTTTACTCCAGCGTCGGAGCTCTTTTTTCCTCTTTCTTCAAGCGGAACAAGAGCGCCCAGTTGGCGTACACCGTGTTCATGCTCCTCTCCCTCACCTACTTCCTTGGGCTTCCTGTTCGGTTCACCCCTTCCTATATCATAACCCGCCTTTCACTAGACCCCTTCTACTTCCCCTCAGATGTCTTCCTTTGGTTTGCCCTCTCCGCTCTGTTTTACCTCTCCTCCCTGTTCCTCTCCTCTTACCTCTTGAGGGAGGCGAAGTAACCCTTCACATCCACCTTCATCCCTTGATGCAACTTCTTCCTCCAAGCCTCTAGCAAGAGATTCTCCTTCCCCAAGAATTCGGCAGCGGTTTTTACCTTTCCAGTCTTGAAGATGGGGTTCTTCTCCTTGAAATCTTCCTCCCTCACCCCATGATGATCGAAGATGACCTCCTTCGAATTCTCCACAGCCTTCATCATGCTCTCCTTCGCTTGTTCGAAGAGCTTTGAGCTCATCTTCCATCCCAAGAACAAAGTCGGGAAGCCGTCCATTATCAACAACTCAGGCTTCCTCTCGATGACCCATTCTAACGCCTTGGGGTCGAGCAATGCCTGGGCATCGCTCCCATGGATGAACTTCCCTACCCTGACCATGACTACCATCCCCACTTTGCTCCCGACTGGCCCATGCCACACCGCAGGAGATATCTCAATCCCATAATATTCTCCCCCATCCCCATAGATGAGCTCCTTGCACCTCTCCTTCACCTGCTCCTCGAACAGCTTCCCCCTCCTCTTCCCAGAAGGATTTATGTTCTCGTGAATGTCCTTAGCGATCACTATCTTGTCCCTGAAGACCTCATATAACTCGTCATTGGGGTAGGGGTGGTGGTCGTAGTGATAATGGGTCACCACCACTATCTTCGCCTTCTTCCCGAACTCGGCGATCCTCTCCTTCGCCAGCTTTAAGGCCAATAACTCTGGCTTTGAAGGAGGCAGACCATATCTCCTAGGCCCGAGGGCCACCCCTGGATCTATCAAGATCCTTTCCTCTGGGAGGAAAGTGGCCTCGCTCCTCACGCCGAAGGAATCGAAGGCTAGAGGGATGATCACGGTTCACACCTTGAACCTCAGGAGGGCAGCCACCCCTCCCAATCCATCCACCTTCCTCCCTGGCTCGCTGCTTGAATCCAAGATGACCACTTTTCCCTTCTTTTCTTCGGTCTCCCTCATGAGCTCGTCCGAGAGTCCCATGTCCTTTCTCATGAAACCATCTGTTATGAGCAGGACTTCCACCGCCCCATACCCCAGGGCCTTCCTCACCTCCTCGACGCCATAGGCGTACTTTCCCTCCTTAGCGATCTCTTCTAGCAACTGGTCCACGAGCTTAGTGTCCTTTGAGAGCTTATCCTCCCTCAACAATCTCTCCACATATCCCCTCCTGACGATTTCGTTCAAACCATTCTTGCCACCATAGCTTATCTTCACCACCTTCCTACCAGTGAGTTCTCTAACTTCATCTGAAAGGAAACCAGCACAACCTATCAAGACGTGCTTCACCCCTTTCTCCTTCGCTACTTCCTCCACCCTCTTCAAGGCTTCCCTCAAGAACTTTTCCTTCACTTGTTCGTAGGATGGGTCATGTTTTGGGGGAAAACTCGCCCTGAATTCCCCCAAATATTCCATCCCCCTGGAGAGCAGAGCCATGTCCATCGCCCCGTAATCCACGGACACCAACAGGACCCTCTCATATCTCGTCTCCGCATCCCTTAACAATCTCCTCTCGTGCTCTCCCCACTTCTCCTTTTTTATCCTTATCACGTCCCCTGGGGACACATTTAAGGAGTGGTACCCTTTCCCTATCTCCTGGGATGCTTCCTCTATCCTCCCTAATAGCTTGAGGAAGTTCGGATGTAGGGTCACCTTCTCCACCCTGACTTCCACCGAGACGGGTCTCCTCATGCCCTCTTGTCCCTCCTCCTTCTTCACTTTTCTAGAACTCCTCCCCCACACCAAATCTCCCTTCTTGATCACTCTACTTAAGTACCAAAGGTCCTCCCTTCCTTCTACCCTTACCTTGACCTCTCCTGACTTGAAATCCTTGAAGAGGACCTTCATTCCACTACCTCTATTTGATCCACTTTTCCATCCCCATCCACGTCCAACCCCCTTATCAGGACGCCCCACTCCTCCTCTCCCTTGAAACCTTTCAAGAGCTCCTTGTAGAATTTGGTCAGTCCCAGGATCCCAGCCTTAGTCCCCACTGCCTTGTTCCCCGCGATGAGGACGATGACCTTCCTCTTGTCCCAAGGGTTCTTTATCTTCTCCACCACCCCTATCAAATCCTCATTATAAGTCTCTCCAGTACGCCTTGAAACTATTCCTCCCAACAAGTATCCGTACTTCGAGGACTTTATGTTGAAAAAGTAAGGGAGTTTCCTGTTGATCTCGTAGCTCACGGAATTCACACCAGGCCCGCCTATGAGGATGAGATTCTCCTTGAGCAGGCCTTCTGCCTTGACGTCCACGTCCAACCTCACGCAGAAGTTATCGTGATCCAAGAACTGGCCCAAGAAGAGGGCGAGCTGAGCGGAGTAATGCCCATCCCTCGCCCCTGTCCTGAAAGGTCCGTGGGGGAGAGGGGAGCCCACCACGATGAGGCCATTTAACCTCCTTCTCTCTATCAAAGGGCCGAAGAACCTCAGGAGTTTCTCATCCATGACCTTCACCTTCCCTATCTCCTCTTCCTCACCGTTCATCTCCACTCCGAAAGCCCCGCACTTCAGGGCATACAGCTTGGCAGTACCTCCCTTTATCTTTTTCTCCCCCACCACCTTCAAGAACCCGGCCCTCTCCAAGCGCCTCACGTGGTAGTAGACCTTTTGGGGGTAGAGCTTGAGTTTCTTGGCGATTTCCGCGGGATACATGGCTCTCTTAGCTAGTAACTTGAGGATCTGGATGCTCCTCTCGTTGGCTATGGCCTTGAGTTGTCTGGGCCTCAAGATCATGATCTCCTTAGCGTAACTCTTCCCACCCCTTTCCGATACCAACCATCTCCCCATGCTCCTTCAACTTCCACACCATTAATAAATTTTTTGTAATGGTAAGCTCCAACGTTTGTCGGGATTTATAAAAAAGAAGTCAATGGGATTTTTATGAAAGCCGTCATCCTCGCAGCGGGTAAGGGGAAGAGATTGAGGCCGCTCACGAAGGTCGTCCCGAAGGCCATGGCCCCGGTGGCTGGGAAACCTCTTCTGGCCTGGACCATAGAGGCCCTTGAGAGGTATGGAATAAGAGACCTCATCATCGTGGTGGGGTATTTGAGGAACATGATCAAGGAATATTTCGGGAGCGGGGAGAGATATGGGGTGAACATAACTTATGTGACCCAGAAGAAATTGAAGGGGACTGCCCATGCCTTGAAGGCCGCTGAGGAACACGTAAATGAGGACTTCCTGTTGGTTTACGGGGATGTGCTCTTCGATCCCCAAGTTCTCGGGGAGCTCCTCTCGGAAAAGAGGCCCACCGTATGTGCTAAGGAGGTGAGCAATCCAGAGAAATACGGCGTCCTGGAAGTGGAAGGAGATAAGTTGGTGAGGATAAGGGAGAAGGAGCCCAATCCAAAGAGCAACTTGGTGAACGCTGGGGTGTATTACCTCCCGAAGGAGATCTTCAGGGCCATCGATGAAACTCCCCTTTCCCCGAGAGGGGAATACGAGCTCACCGACTCCATCCAGATCCTGGTGAACTCCGGGATGGAGTTTAAAGTCCTCCCCATAAGGAGTTATTGGATAGATGTGGGGACCTTGGACAAGTTGAACATGGCCCAGGAGGTGCTGAGATGTGTGGGATAATAGGATACGTAGGTGATAGGAGGGCTTCTCCCATCTTATTCAAGGGACTAAAGAAACTGGAGTACAGGGGATATGATTCCGCAGGGATGGCCACCTCGGGTTCTGGGATACACTTGAAGAAAGTTGTGGGGGAGGTGAAGAAGCTTAAACCTTTCCTTTCCTCCCTTCCCGGGACAATAGGCATAGCTCACACAAGGTGGGCTACCCACGGGAAGGTGAGCGAGAGGAACGCCCACCCCCATCTGGATTGCTCCGGTAAAATAGCCATAGTCCATAACGGCATCATAGAGAATCACGAGGAGTTGAAGGAAAGGTTGAAGGGGCACGAATTCAGGTCTGAAACGGATTCTGAAGTGATAGCTCACTTGGTGGAGGAGAACCTATCTCGAGGCCCTCTAAAAGCAGTCTTCGAGGCGATGAAGCTCATGAGGGGTTCCTTCTCCTTCATCGTCATGATAGAGGGGTTCCCATTCCTGATAGCTGGTAGGAAAGACACCCCTCTTTACGTGGGAATCGGGGAGGGGGAAAACTTCGTGGCGAGCGATGTGCTAGCCTTCCCGAAAGGGACCAAGGTCATCCCCTTGGAAGACTACGAAGTCGCCCTCGTTTCCAAGGAAAGCGTCGCCATCTACAGGGACGGGAAGAGGGTGAAAAAGCAGGCGAGGAGCGTCTCTTTTTTTGAGGATTTTGAAGAGATTGAGGGACACTACATGTACAAGGAGATCAAGGAGGAGCCCAAATCCGTTTCTAGGGCCATGAACCAGGACCTCTCAGAGGCGATAAGGATACTGAGGGAGAACGAGGTGTGTCTCATAGCTTCAGGAACTAGCTACCATGCCTGTCTGATGGCGAAGCTCTTGTTCTCCAAGATCGCCGGGAAGAAGGTGGAAGTTTACCTGGCCTCGGAGTTCTCTCACTTCCTCGATTCCATCCCAAAGGATGCGATGATATTCGCTGTCTCCCAGTCAGGGGAGACAGCGGACGTGCTGGAGGCCATAAAACTCGCGAAGCGAAAGGTGATCTCCTTGGTGAATGTGCCCACCTCTACCCTGGCCCGCATCTCCGATTACGTGATTCACCTGAACGCTGGGCCAGAGGTCGGGGTGGCGGCCACCAAGAGTTATGTCAACCAATTGGTGATCTTCACCCTCCTAGCCTACGGCTTAGCGGGTAAGTTAGGTGAAGGGAGAAAGTTACTTCAAGACCTCCCGAAGGAAATAGAGTTCATCTTCTCCCAAGAGGAGAAGATAAGGATGTTGGCGGAGAAGTTGAGGGATAAAGAACACATCTTCCTCATAGGTAGGGGTTATAGTTACCCTTCCTCCTTGGAGGGAGCTTTGAAGATAAAGGAGATAAGTTACATACACGCAGAGGGATTCGCTGGAGGGGAGTTAAAACACGGGACCCTTGCCTTGATAGAGAAAGGAACCCCATGCATAGCCTTCGTGGACGACGAGGAGATCCTGAACAACGTGAACGAGGTCAAGGCGAGGGGAGGATACATCATAGGGATAGCTGGGAGACATAATGAGCTCTTTGACGAGTTCATAGCGGTTAAGGGTTTCTTCCCCATCACTTCCATCGTTCCCCTCCAACTCCTTTCTTATCACTTGGGCGTGCTAAGGGGGTACAACCCCGACAAGCCCAGGAACCTCGCGAAAAGCGTGACGGTGAAGTGAGCTTGGAGGCTAGGCTTGAACCCAAATATTACTTCGAGACCCTCGATGATAGGATAAAGAGGCTGTTCAAGGGGAAGGTCTGGGAGGCCTTGAAGAGGAAGGAAGAGTTCGAATATGAGCCCAAGGTGCTCGGGAAGGTGGAACACTCGAAGATAAGGAACTCCTACATAGGGAAGGAAACCGTCGTGAGGCCCTATTCCGTGATAGAGGATTCCTACATCGGGGAGAATTGTGTCATCGGCCCTCATGCCTATATCAGGAAAGGCTGTATAATCTTGGATGAAGTTCAGATAGGTAGGGCAGAGATTAAGGGCTCCATTTTGATGAAGGGCGTGAAGGCCCATCACCACTCCTATGTAGGGGATTCCATCCTAGGGGAAAGGGTGAATGTGGCCGCAGGTTTCATAACAGCCAACCTGAGGTTTGATGGGAGGGAGGTGAAGGTGGAGGGGCACGAGACGGGCCTGAGGAAGTTCGGAGCCATCTTAGGGGACGATATTAAAACAGGAGTGAACGCCATAACCCTCCCTGGCACCTTGGTAGGACCCGAGAGCTGGATCTATCCCCTGGCGGTCGTTAGGGGTTTCCACCCAAGGGGTTCTAAGATCACTTCAGAGGGAACTTCAGCCCATAGACTGTCTCTAAGAACTTAATGTTTTCTTTCGCCTTATTTCTCGCCTGTTTAATGATTTCATCTTCCTTGAAGAACTTGTGCCTCCCCTCCCAGGAGCCCCAGTCCTCTCCCCTGACGAAATCCTCTATGTACTCAACCGGGAGCTCTGCGAGTTTCTTTCTCCTCCAACTTTCCACCAAGGGGGAGTCCCCCAGACCCTTCAGCGTTTTTCCCTCGAATTCTACTCCTTTCCTGGTTAACCTGAACGTCAAGGTGGTGGATGAGCAAGCCCACCAATAGACGACTTTCTCCACGAAATCCTCATCTCTTTTCAACAACTCATTGAGAGTTATCCCTTCATCTACCCTTCCTAGTTTCTTCGCGTACTGTAAGGTCTCTTCGGCCAAACCCCTCATGAAATCCTTCACTTTGGACCACTCTCTCCTAAAAACTCCAATGGCTCCTTCCTCCCCCCTCCCCAAGATCTTGGCATATAAGAGGGCAGAGGATAGCCTCCCTACGTATGGGTTCGCGTGAACGGGCAACTTCCTGATAGCATCCACTTCGAGATCTTCTGCTCTAATGGGCTGAAGTATGTAACTCTCCAGGGCAGAGAGGGCGTCCACTTTAAGTCTCTCCTTCAGGCAATTCCCGAATCCTTCAAAACTCTCCTTCACTTCCGCGGGGAGCTTCTCATACACCTCGAGGAGTTTTTCGAGCTCAAACTCCTTCGGAGGGACCAACCCTTTCTCTAGGACAGTAACGGCCGCTAAGTAATCCCACGCGTGGTAAAGGAAGCTATCTACCATATTCTCACCCATTTTGCAGTCTTCCCATATAGCCTCCTCTTTCCACCTGAAGACGTCTAGTGGACCCTTACGTCCACAAACTTTGCACTTTTTCATGTTTCATCCCGAGACGTCTCCTTTTATAAATTTTACTACTTTAAAAAAATAAATTCGTTTCGAAAGGTTTTTATCAAAACAGACCCCAAGACAATCAATGAAGAGACAAGCATTCGTTTTTTTCTTGATCATTTTATTCCTATTTCTCTTACTGTCCTATGCTCAGACAGAGACCATAGCGAACCCAAATTTCACATCTGACGCCTCTGGATGGACCTACGGGGAGGTGGACGCCTCCGGAGTGGCTTCTGGGGCGTGGAACTCAACAGGAGGCCACTACGACCCTGGATGTTACTACATGCTCCACAACGACTCCGACACGGGAAGCAATCCGACCTCGGAGCAGTGGATAAACTATTCCTTCTCCCTGACTTCCGTCCCCAACCAGACCAAATTGGTCGCTTGGTACAGGTTGGTCACGGACGACGACACGGACTACCACGCAGAGGTGAGGTTAATACATTCCAATGGGACAGAATTCGTCCTCTACGTCTCCTCCACCGTGACGACCGCAGGGGATACCGGGTGGATTGAAGTGAGCGAAGACATCACGGACATCGTCGATGTGACCGGGACCTACACCGTGAAGCTCTATGTCCAGACAGGGCCTGCTCCCGAGAACGCGGATAAACCCACGAATGAAGGCTATTGGGATGATGTCCAAGTCTACCTTTATTATCCGCCTAAATGGCATGAGATCTACGTGAACGATAGTGATATCCGCCCAGGGGATGTGGTGGAACATCAAGTGAGGTGGACGGACGAGGCAGGCATGAGTTACGCGGTCTTGGAGGTGAACGGAACAGGGGCGAACTGCGACACCTTGGATAATGTCTCCTCAACCACACTCTCCGGGAACGACGCTTGGTCCAACCTTTCTTGGGTCATCCCTTCTGCCTGTGAGGGGAAGGTTATAGGGTGGAGGATATACGCGAACGATACCTCTAACATGTGGAACGCCACCCCAATTCAGAGCTATCAGGTCAAGGAGAACACCCCTCCTTATTACACTTCTGTCCAAGCCAACGATACGACCCCCTTCCCAGGGGATGCGGTGAAATTTTCTGCCTTGTGGTTCGACAACGCGGGCTTGGATTACTGGACATTCTCCTGGAACGCCTCCGGAAACTGCGATACTTGGGAGAACGTGACCATCTCCGACTTCCTTCAACCCAACAACTCTTGGTCCAACGTTACTCAGGTCATTCCATCCGCCTGCAGTGGGAAGGCAGTGGGTTGGATGTTCTACGCCAACGACACCTCAGGCAATTCTAATGCCACGGAAGTGAACGTCATAGACGTTCAAGCGGAGTACATCTCCATAACCCTCTATAACGGTCCCATCTGCTTCGGAAGTGTGGATGCAGGAGGAGAGTACCCAGCCAGCGATGGGAGCATCGCGGAGTGCGGTTCTGGGATAAAAGGGTTCCCCTTAATGGTGGAGATAGATTCCAACGTGAATACGGACATATGGTTAGTGGGCTCCGGGGACCTCACGGATGGTGTGAACACCATCCCCCTCTCGAACTTGAAATACAATGAATCCTCTTCCCCCTCTTACAAGACAGGCCTCTCCACATCGTACCAGATATTCAAGTCGAACATACCATCTGGGCTGAGCAATCACTCAATTTATTGGTGGTTGGAGGTGCCTGTCGGCCAGGCCGCGGGAGGACCCTATGCGACTAACGTGACCGTCCTCGTGAACAAGACTTCTTAGGAAAACTTTTAAATAGTAAAAATCATAGGAAGTAAACATGGATGCTGAAAGTCTCATAACTTATGCTCTTATATTCCTCGTCCTCGCCGGTGCTTGGTTCATCTCAAGTCAAGTGAGGGAAAGCATCATAACTGGCATGCTCGTTCAGACGGCCTCCACGAACGCTTCCGTAACTGTTAAGGAGTTCATCTCAGTCACACTACAAGAGGGTTATCCCATTAACTTCCCAGAGTTAAACCCGGGCACGAGCAATCAGCCAGCCTCCACCAACCCTTCCAATCTCACCATCGGTGCTGAGACGAATGTGGGCTATAACATAACCATAAACGCGACTTCTAACTTCGTGGGGAGCGGGACAGCTGCGGGACATTCCTTCCTCATCGGGAATATGTCCTTTAATTCCACCAACATAACGACATTGACCCCCCTTCAGTTGAACGTGGATAAGAAGGCATACGAGTGGCAGGATTGCCCCTGCGGGACCGAGCACAATAGGAGCATATGGTATTACATATCCGTCCCAGCTGGCCAGATAGCGGGCCCATACCAAGCCAACATAACGATAAAAGTGGTGAAGAGCACGGGATGATTAAAAAGATTTTTTCACTGGTTGGACTTTTCTTATTAGTCCTGTCAGTGACTAAGGCGAGCTGTAGTTTGGGGGCCACTCCCCTCTCAGCGAGCGCTCAGGCGATGCCAGGGCAGACTGTGGAAATAACTTGGAACCTTTATAACTTGTACGGAGACAGGCCGACCCACGTTGTGTTAAGCGTCACTTCTGATGTCGATTGGAATTACTGGATAGAGCCGGAGCTCCACGAGGCCACCTACAACGTTTCTGGGGTATTGATAACTACGAGCGAGAACTTGGCGATCCCTCCGAGACCCGTGGTTACCTACAAGCCTTCCACCATAGCCGCTGGAGAGGACTACGTGAAACACCCTAGCAAGGAGGGCTACATCCCTGTTTCCACGGTGAAGATGTACATTGAAGTCCCTGAAAATGCAACCCTCTGGGAGACTCACAAGTTCACCCTGACGGCTCAGGGGAACTGCTTCACTATCCCTCCCGGGACCGTGATCCCAGCGGTCTCGACCTCCCTTGACGTAAACCTCCAAGTGGTTTCCCAGGAATACTATGAGGAGTTGGTGATATCCACCGCCCCTTGGTACGTCGTTTACCTGCCGTGGATAGTGTTAGTCGTCGTGTTAGCAGCACTCGCAATCCTTATATATGCGAAAGGAATGTTAAAATTCAAGCCTAAAAGGAGGCGTAAGCGGTGAAGATAGGCTTCGAATACATCGTGGGTGTGGTGGTATTCCTATTTTCCTTCTTGGCCATATATGGCCTCTTACAACCCTATCCATTCGTCTTCTTCGCTGCAGCACCTAAGACGGAGCAAACAACTGCTGAGTTGACAATAAGCAGGTACATAAACACGGGCATAAACAACACGCCGGTCAATTTCACGTACACGGGCATCGTCCCAGGTTATTGGTACAACGCGAGCAACGGGACTGGG
>QMVD01000007.1 GCA_003660925.1 Nanobdellota archaeon | reverse complement strand
CACATCCCACCTTACACCCGATTTCCCTCTTTATTCTCCTTGCTAGCCCTATTTCGTATTTCAAGCTCTCAAACCCCGACAGGAAAATGAGTATATCCGGTTCGAACTCCGAAAGTTCCTTAAAAAGTTCTTCTTCTCCTACTTTTTCCGCCACACAATCGAGGAAGAACACATCGTGCTCCTTCCTCGCCACAGAGGCCAGATATAGGAGGGGCATGGGTGGGAACAAGTAAGCTTTTGTGAATACCTCGCATCTGTATCTTCTCACTACCGGTCTTTCGAAAGGGAAATTTGCTAGGGCCACACGCATGGAGAATTTTTTCGCCAATCATTTAAATAATCCACTTCCTTCCTTTTTATGGGGGTAGTGGAGGAATTCTTCTCTGACAAGAAGGTGATTTCGTATTATCTGACCCATGGTCCACTCCCAGCGGAGAAAGAACTCCTCAAACGTTTTATGAGAAAGAAGGGGAAGGTGCTGGATTTATGTGGTGGAGCCGGAAGGGTAGCACTCTATCTCGCTGAAAGAGGTTTTGATGTGACTGTAGTGGATAACAGCGAGGAGATGATCAAAGCGGGCAGGAGAAAAGCAAGGGTTGAGGGATTGAAAGTTAGGTTCGTGAAGATGGATGCGAGGGACTTCAGTTCCCCCGAGACGTTCGACTACGTCCTCTTGATGGAGAACTCACTTGAACATGTAGAGGAGAGAGTCATCAGAGAGAGAATCGTGAAGGTAGCTCACGATAGCCTCGTGGAGGGAGGATTGTTCTTCACTTCATTTCACTCCAGATTTTATCCCTTCAAGTGGAGGAGCGATTGCGTCATGCGGGTGAGAAAATTAATGGACATAGAAGTCGATAAACCCCTCTTCTTTCATTTCTTCAATCCTTTCGAGATGAGAAACCTCCTCAAGCGGGCGGGGTTCAAGAGGCTGAAAGTGATCCCCCTGAACCTCTTAGACAAATCGAGGAACAGATTTAAACACGAACTCGTTTACGAGTTGATCTGGCCCTTCTGTTACACGTTTTGGGTAGCAGAGAAGTAAAGGTTTAAAATGTTGACATTTCCTCTTCCTTCTCATGCGCCGGTAGTCTAGTCTGGTAGGACACCACCCTGCCACGGTGGCGACCCGGGTTCAAATCCCGGCCGGCGCATTCTTGTCCTGCTCATGCAGATATTTAGCTCTCCCAAAAGAAATTGGAGGGACGAACCCAAAGAATCTCGCAAACAAGTCGGCTAGGAAGATGAAAGGGGACGCCAAAACGAATGGTAGTTTAATGCGCTTTACCTTTTTCTTCTCATACTTTTCCATTACCCTTTCGACAAATTCATTGAAATTTAAGCTCTTTCCCACTATCTCAATCACTTTTCTTTTACACTTCGAACTCGTCTCGACCTCTTTTAGGATTTCCTCAACGACCTTGTTCCTAGACACGAAATCTATTGAATACCTTCCATGGTCGAGCATGAAGATGTAACCTCTTTTCACCATTTTGACTATTCTTTTGAATTCCCCCTTTGGCTCTTTCCAATCGCAAATCAGTGGAACTCTGATTATAGTGTGAGGAAGACTGGAGGAAGTTAACACTTCTTCAGCCATTTTCTTCGTATCTCCATAGGCTGAATGGTAGGGTTTTTTGACGATTAAACTACTCAACATGATTATCCTTTCAACTCCCTCACATTCTCTGAGCAAATTTTTCAGGCCCTGAACATTTGTTTTGAGACATTTCTCATAATGCCTTTTGGACACAGCATTTACTTCTCCCACGGTTGCCAAATGTATGACAACCCTTATCCCTTCACATATGCCTTTCAAACTCTCCTTATCCGTGAGATCTCCGACCCAATTTTCTGCGTTTTTTACTCTTTTTCTCCTCACGAGGCATCGCACCTCATGCTTTTTAGTTAAAAGTTTAACTAGTTCCTTCCCCACGAACCCTGTGCCACCAGTAACTAAGATTTTCATTAGTAGTACGATTTTACGTCTACTCCTTTCTTCTTAGTCCAGCTGGTTAGTATCACGTTTGATAAGAGCTCAAAAAGCTTTCTCAACGCCCTTTTCGGGATTAATTCATTTCTGGCTTCATGTCCCTTTACGAAAAAAAAGTCATCAAAAACGTTTCTTTGGTAAGGACACAATCTCTCCACCTTTTTAATCCCATATTTAGTTGGATTGTTGTACACAGGCGAGAACATCACTAACTGAAAATACGCAACCGAAGTGAGATATATGAACTTCCTGTTCCTGAGCACGAAGAGAAAGGTTTTCAGAAGGTCTATCAATCTCTCCGTTGGGAAACTAACTATTAAGTAAATACCAACTACAATGCCCGCTTTGTGTACCGTCCTGAGCGTCTTTTCTGCGATTTTGACTGTGGTTCCTTTGTTCATGTCTTTCATGACCCTGTCACTTCCTGTTTCCACACCAAATTGGAGACTCGTACAATTCGATTTTCTTAGCAACTTAGCCAACTCTTCATCAATTCCGAGTGGTTTTGCTGTTGCGCACCACCTTACTTTGAGGTCTCTCTTAATCAGCTCTTCCGCCAACTCTCTTAGGAATCCCTTGTCAAAATTAATGGAAGAATCTGAAAAGAAAAAGTAATTTGCTCCGTACCTCCTTTGTAAATACTCCATCTCATCGACAACTCTTTTTGCGCTTTTGTGCCTGAATTTTGGGCTCACGAAGGGATGGCTACAAAAGGCACATCGGTAGAGACACCCTCTACTGCCCTCTATAAAGAAAATGGGCTCTCCCCCATTATAAAGCATCAAATCCAGATCGTCATAATTTGGGAAGGGGACTTTGTTCAGATCTTTGACGAATTTCCTTGGGTTTTCAATTATCCTTCCTTTCTTCCTAAACAATAAGCCGGGCACTTTTTCATAGTTACCATATTTCAAAGCTCTCACGAACGCTGGCAACATATTTTCGCCTTCATTCTTGCTCACAAAATCCACGAAGTCAAACGTCTCCATTATCTTGTTACCAGAAAACAGCATATCAGCCCCTCCCAAGATGACCTTACAGTTTGGGCGTCTTTCCTTGATCAGTTTTGCCAACATCAAGGAGAATGATAATTGGAAAGCGAGGACTGAAAAACCAACTACATCGGGTGAAGTAGCAAGTATTTCATCACACATTTCTCCGAATAAGCCTTCTAAGTCATCCTTAATTTTTTTGTAAACCTTCTTGAAAACTCCATATTCTTCTTCTTTTTTATCGAGCACCATTAACATAATGATGCTGTTGAGCACGTATTCCTTGCCAAATCTTCTTAGCTTACCTAAACTTATCTTTCTTTTATTGAACAACTCCATAATTTCCTTACAATATTTGATGTTGAGATCGAGCAATTTGACATTTATAGCCTCTTTTTTTAAGACTGCTGTTAATATTCCCAAAGCTAATGGTGGAGTTTTGGTCGAGAAAATTGGAGTGTTAACTAAGGTTACTTTCATGAGAACAAATCACGTCATAAAGCTTATATATTTTAACCTTTCTTGATAGCTTGATGTTTGACTCTCCGCTGGATAGGCTATTCCAATTTTTTGAAGTTATTGGTAACAAGATACACGGCTTGTTTGGGAGAAGCAAGGCACAGAGCGTTCCGAAACTAGTTTTCGAGTTTCAGAAGTCATAAACCCTGTATTTTCCTCTAGGGCTTTTTTTAACATCACTGACTATTTCTATACTGATTCTTTTTTTAAAGAGCGATTTCAAAACTTTCCTCAACTTTTTCTCTTTAAAACCCTCTCCGGGAACCACTTTAAAATTCAACTTCCCTTCTTTTTTCTCCACGTAAAACATTTTGACAGAGTCTTGCTTGAAGAGTACTTCCAACAACTCTCTTGGGGATACACGTCCAAGAAAGTATTCCCTTCTTCCCTCTATTTTTTTAATCATTGGAAACTTTCTACCACAAGCGCACTTCTCGTTTGAGGGTACTGCGATATCTCCCTGGTCATATCTTATCAACGGAAAAAAATAGTTAACCAACCCCGTGATCACTACAGAACCCCTTTCTTCCTCAACGGGCTCTCCATCTTTCAGGAATTCCATGATGACGGCATCAGCATCTATGTGATATCCCATCCTTTCCTTGCACTCCCAAGCCATTCTTATGAACTCTGTTGAGCCATATTGGTCATAAACAGGCGCTTTAAAGACATCCTCGATTGTCCTTCTCATTTTTTCAGTTAAGATCTCAGCATGCGTTATGATTAGTTTTGGATTTATTTCAACACCTAGTTCCTCCGCTTTTTTTGCGAGATAGTACATGGATGTAGCATAGTAGTAAATGGCCTTTGGTTTCGCTTCCTCCAAAATCTTTAGCTGTTGTTCTAGAGACAGGTTACACGGAATATATCTTTTCCTCATGAGCCCAAACTTCTCGTAGAGTTTAGGTTTGAATGGCTCATACCAATAATAGGCAAGCTCCCACCACGGCCTGTATCCTACCGCGAAGTGGTCCCTTGCGTAAACAGCCTCCATGTAGTCAATCGCCCTGGAATCAAAAGGCACCTTCAGAGGCGTCCCGCTCGAGCCTGAACTGGTTCTTTGATAAATCTCTTTTGTATTCCCAAAAGCCCTTGACATGAAGTCTTTGTAGTACTTGAGTACGGTTTCCTTGTTGATCACAGGCAATTTCTTTAAGTCCTCTTTCCTTCGCACATCACTCGGCCTCAATTTAAGCTTGCTGAATACTCTCCTGTAGAACGGGACAGTTCTGTACGCGTGTTCCACGATTGCCCTGAGCGCCTTGTTTTGCAACTTTTCTAACTTTCTTTTTGAGTACCATTGTTGTCTGAGAACTCTTGACAAATAGTACAACTTCCTCATGAGCATTTAGGAGAACATATCACAATAATATTTTAAATAATCAACTCTTATTTTTTTCATGCGAAGACTCCTCCTTCTCTCCACAGTTTTTGTAGAATTACTTCTTTTAGTCAACTTCATGAACAGACTTGGCTGGCTCCCAAAGGTCCAGGAGCGACCCTCTTTTTTTGACGAATTAATGAATGAAAGCTTGGTAGAGACCATAAGCGGGTGCATTAATGGTGTTCTTTACATAAGGAACGAGGTGAACGTTTCTCTTGAAGACGATCGAGTGTTTGTGAGTTCTGACTCATTAGCTGAAGACTCTGCCGCTAGAGTTTATGCCCTTTCTCTCTTCATAGAGCCAAATATTAGGTGTAGTAGTTCGCTCGGTTTGTGTCCTGGAGAATTTGAAAGCACTTCCGATATCGTTAGAACTCTCTTACAAATAGAGATGAATACAACTATGGAGGAAATCAAGACAATCTCTAGAAAAGAGTTCTTCATCTGGATCAACAACCAAACTCTAAGGTTGGGATCACTAGAGACATCTTTGAATCCGGGGTTAGACGAACTTCTTGCCATGTGGAAGCGATCGGAGGACTTTAGAAATCTAAGGAAGTTGAGACTCTCGACCAATTTTACACTTTTGTACGAGAACTTGACACCATCTTGCGTGGAGATTGGCGTTCCTGTGTGTTCACAGTTCAAGGTTAGGGTGGAGCTACCAAGGGATATTCAGAAGGTGACGCTCTTTTCCTTCTTTGAGAACAGAACAACAACGTTTCCATTAGAGGGTTATGTAGTTGAGGGGAGGATATTTGAAAGCGAAATACCTGCGAATCAATACTTTCTGAAGTATGGTGCGAGACGTTTTTGGCTTGAGTTATGCATGTGAGGTTCATGAAAATAAGTGCTTTTTTGAAAAGCATGACTTCTGCTCTTATCCTCAAAAAGGACTTCCCCTTCTCGGTCTGGCATGCTCCCACTTTTAGGTGTAACTTGAGATGTAAGTATTGCGAACTTTGGAAGAGGGAAGCAAAGGAGATGGGGACCGAAGAGATCAAGGAGATGATGAGATTTTTTAGGTCGAAGGGCACAGTCGTGTGGAACTTCACTGGAGGGGAACCCTTGCTTAGGGAAGACATCGGCGAGCTCATAGATTATGCCAAAGGGCTGGGGTTTCACACGACTTTAGTGACTAACGGAACTTTACTAGGGGAAAACATGGATAAGTTAATGAGATTGGATACTTTAATCCTCTCCTTGGATGGAAGGAGGAAAGTGAACGACTTTCTCAGGGGAAAAGGGACCTACGAAAAGATAGTTGAGGGGATGAGAATGTTGAAGGAAAAAGGGATGAGGTTTGACGTGGATTTCGTGCTTTCCAGGTGGAACTCCAAGGAAGAAGAGGTCACCCATGTATTAGAACTTGCGAAGGAGTTTGGGGCAAGGGTGAATTTCTTACCTATGTACACAGGATATAATGTTGAGGAAGATGAGAGCTATCGGAGAGTGTTGCCCTTGATCTTCGGGAAATATAGAAGGTTTGTGAAGACCACAAGGAGATTCTTTGAGAGGTTGAAAATTAAAGGAAAGTGTTTCGCTGGAAGGAATTTCTTGTTCATCTTCCCGGACGGAAGCGTCTCTCCGTGTCTCTTTAGGGAAGACCTCAAGATCGAACATTATGAGAGGTATGAGGAGCTCCAAAACCCAAAGGGATGTAGTTGCGTTGGTCTATGTTACAATACCTATAACCTCTTATTCTCTTTGGATCTTAAATTCATATTAGAGCTTTTATTGAAGTCGCTTAAGTCAGGACCCATCCTTTGAGGAATTTGAAGCCGTCTAGTAGGAAATACACCAACCTCTTAGGCCTTCGCCTCCTCCAAAAATTCTTCAATAGTTTTCTCGGAGAAAGATAGAAAGAAAGGAATGCCTTCTTTCTTAGTTCCTCTAATTTCTCAGGAGGAAGGCCCGGCAGGGAAATATTAGCATTCAAAGCCTCATACTTGCTCCAATCCTGGCTGGAGATGTATCCCTTACTAAGGTAGTCATTAAATACTTCTGTCCCGGGGTAGGGGACGAGGATGTAAAAATTCGCGTAGTCAGGGTCTATCTCCTTAAGCTTCCTGATGGTCTCTTTTATCGTTTCCTCACTTTCTCCTGGCAGGCCGAAAATGATGTGGGCAACGCTCTGAATTCCGTATTTCCTGCACATCTCCACGGCCTTCCTGACCTGTTCGATTCTTATCCCTTTCCTTGACTTGTTCAATACGGGTTGAACCAATGATTCCACTCCAAAGCCAAGCAACCAGCACCCAGCTTCCTTCATTGCTCTTATCGTCTTCTCATCCACGCTGTCTACCCTCGAGTTAGCTATCCACCCCAAATCTTTTATCTTGCCCTTATTCCTCTTTATGATCTCACATAATTCCATGACGTGCCTCCTGTTCAGCGTGAAACTATCCGCCCAGAAGAAGAATTGTGAAATCCCGAAGTTCTCATAGGTCCATACCATCTCTCTCCATATCTTTTCAGGGTCCCTCAACCTCACTTTGTCTCCGTAGTAAATCCTCGTCACGCAGAACACGCAGTCGTGGGGACAACCTCTACTCGTCTCGACCATGGCTACTTTCTCTCTGCAGAAAGGGAGCCTATATGCCTCCAAAGGCAGATCTTGAAATGCTGGAAAGGGTAAATCATTCAAGTTAAAAAGATAAGGTCTCTTCGTCCTCCTACCCCCTTTTAGCAGGAGACCAGGGACCTTCCAAGGTTTTCCGAGCTTTCTCAACAATTTAGGCACGACTACTTCCGGCTCGCCGTAGACGCAGAAATCCACTGCAGTTTCCTCTATTAACTGCTCACTCAGGAGTGGCAGAGCACATGGTATGCCTATCATGAGCGTTTTTATCTCTTCGTCCACTTCCTTTACGAGCTCGGCTGTCCTTAAGTCCTCTTTCAGGGCTGTAGGGACAGCTGTGTTGATTATCGTCACTTCAGGCTTGAATTCTTCTACTTCCTTCCTCAGTTCTTTGAAGCTCATTCCTTCTGCTGTAGCGTCCTTTAGGACGACCTCATGTCCTTCCCTCCTAAGGATGGACGTTAAGTAAGCGAGGGTTAGGGGCATCCACAAGTTACTCCAAGAGGCTTCTCTTTGCATGCACCTACCTTCTCTTACATACCTCGGATTCCTCGACGGAGGGTTAATGCAAAAGACCTTCATAAGGTCCTTCCCCTCACGAACCTTAAATAATTTAATGAAAGAATGAGGAGCTGTTAGTATGTGGAGGATAATAGCCTCAATATTTACTTACTTTGCTCTTTACTATGTCCTTTTCTCCCAAAGCGCCTTTCCCTTTGACGGCAACCCGGTTGACCCTTTGGCTGTTTTGACCTCTCTTGACAAACTTATTTACCACTACATGCCTCTTTGGGAGATTCAACTCCTATTTACCCTTTCCATCCTTCCGCTCTTTTTAGGAAAAAAGAATGCCTTTATCCTTATCTTACTAATTTCCCTTCCGTTTACTTACATATACGGACAGCGATTTACCAATCTACTTGGTGCTACCCCAAAAGGCGTGAATCTCTGTGAGGTTAATGTCACGATGAAGGTCGAAGGTAGATTCTGGCTGAAAGCGTGTAATGATGGTGAGGAATACATATCTCTCACCATCCGTTCTATTCTCGAGGATGGTGAAGAGGTGTCAGATTTCCTCATCGAGCCCAAAACATGCTCTTCTTTTTTCTACTCTTCAAGAGCAGAAGGCTTCGTCTTTGAATCAAATTGCAAAGGGAAAGGACACGTATACTTAAGGGAGGTCGTCAGATTATGATGCTTCTGATCCTCACTACACTCTTCCTCACAGTTTTACTCTCTAGGCCATTTAACATCATTCTACTACTCCTTTCCACTTTTCTAGTAATTTTGGAAAGAAAAGGATTTGTAAAGGCAAATGACGAGGACATAGCCATACTTATAATGGTTTTTCTTTTCCTCACCTTTTTGAATTCTGGGATGTTCTCGGATAAGATCCCTCTTGTAACAGATTTCGCCTACTTTCTTCACAAGTCTTTGGCGTTAACTAAGGGTTATTACAACCAAGATTTCAATGCGGGCTATGAAGAAGTGGTGGAATCCTTCTACCCCCCTCTTCTTCTCTTGCTTCCTCACTTCTTGAGGCCTTTTTTTGGAATTGAGTTTTCCTTTAGGATAGTACACTTCCTTTGCTTTTTGTTTCCCTCAATCTCCCTTTATGTGCTTGCGAGGTACCTGAAAATAAAACACACTTTTCTTCCCTCGCTCCTCTTTCTCGCATTCAATCACATATACTTCTTTCACGGAGATACTGGCCCTTACCTCGCCCTAGGATTCTCTTTACTCTCCGTCCTTTACGCTCTCAAAGGAGAACATGCTAAGATGGCCCTCTTGTGTGCTTTAACATTGCTGAGCCACTTGACGGTGTTTATTTCCACCATTATACTCAACGCTCTTTTATTACGAGCCTCTCAGCGAAGATGGCTCCTCCTTTCCCTATTGCCAAGTGCCATTTACCTACCAAGCGTTATTCACTTTATGTTAGACTCTCGATGTTCTCCTTTTCTTCTTTCACTTTTGAACAAGCTTCAGAAACCATTGTTGACACTTGAGGTGGCCTTTTTGAGAGACATATTCTTTGATTCCATCCCCATCTTACTTTTTGGTTTCCTTTCCCCCTTCTACGTGAAGAAGCGACCGATTAAGAAGATAGTTCAGGCCTCCATCCTAATATCAGAACTTGCAGTAGCAATATGCTTAGTTCAACAACTTGATGTGTTTTTCCCCCTAAATGCTGTGGGAAGGGGAAGATTCTTCTTTTGTGTCAGGACCTTTCTCATCCTCCCCTCTTCTCTTTTCATCTCTAAGTCTCTTTCCAACAAAAAAGTGAGAAGTTTTGTGCTGTTCGTCCTTCTCTATTCCCTTTCCCTTCCATTACTCTTCATTCTCAGGTTCTGGGCGGATACAACAGACTTCATCTTTGTGGAGAGGTTTGGTGACACTTTCTACTCCTGGCAGGGCTTGGACCTCACCACCGGCATTTTTAGATATAAACCCAAGTACAGTGTTCAAAAGATCATCGAGTGGTTGGTTCAACATAGAGACAACCGATCTAGAGTGTTTTGGGAGGCAAGTTTGGGAGAAGATTATGGTGGAGGTATGTTATTCATAACCCCTATAGAGACGGGAATGCCGTCTGTTTCCTATTGGCACATTTTTGAAGAAGATTTCTTCGAGAACTTGGAAAAGATATTCACTTCTCATAACATCCGCTATGTGGTTATTTATTCTGACGAGTGGAGAGAAGCCCTTTCGAACAGTTCTTCTTTCAGACAGATCTTATCCTTCCCAGACGGCCTCTCCTTATACGAATTTTCAGATGCTCCTAGAAGTTTTATCCAAGGAGCAAAGGCAGAACTAATAGAACTTTCAGACCACAGGATGAAGTGGTTATTGAACACTTCTAGGGCAGGCGAAGTAGTGATATCCTTCAGATATTCTCCCAGGTGGCACGCTTTTCTGGATGGAGAGGAAGTTTATCTTAGAAGAGAACCAGAATTCCATTTCATGGCGGTGAACGTGGAGGCCGGAGAACACGAGCTAGAATTAGTCTATCAAAAAGGGATGTTCCTAACCGCCGTGGAGCTCATCACAGGGGCTTCCTTGTTTTTCTTGGGGGTGCTCGCCCTATGGAAGTGAGCGTGATAATTCTCTCAAAGAATGAAGGCGAGAAAGTAGTGAAGACAGTCAAGTCGATCCTAAATCAAGATTTCCAGGATTTTGAAGTTATCGTCGTCGACTCCTCAGATGATGGCACGAGGCATAAACTGAGGAGCATCAAAGACGAAAGATTAAGGCTTTACCACTTAAAAGAAGAGGGGATAGCTAAAGCTAGAAATTTTGGGATCCGAAAGGCAAAGGGAAGAATCGTCGTATTCGTGGACGTAGGTTATACTGCGGATAGAAACTGGCTGAAGGAATTGCTTAGGAGCTTGAAAAAGAGCGATTCCGTCGGGGCGGGGGGCTCGTTTAAGAGGGGAAAGGAGGGACTCATCTCGGGATTCGTCCACAGGGACAGGAGTTTCAGGCTCGGTGAAAAGAGGAAATATGTCAATGTCCTTTCTACGAATAACTCTGCTTTTTACAAGATAGCCCTCGAAGAGGTAGGAGGATTTGATGAGAGATTCAAGGCGAGAGGAGAGGACAGCGATTTATGCTACAGGCTCGTCCAGAGGGGTTATAAGTTGTTGCTAGACCCTCAAATAAAGCTCTGGGACGAACACGATTATTCGCTGAAGGAATTCTTGAAAAAACAATATTTGAACGGGAAGTATCATCTTTTTCTTTACCTCAAACACCCAAGGAGAGGTCTTGGAGACTCTTACAGGGGCTTTGGTTTCCTCTCTCAAGCTCTCCTCCCCTTCCTCCTGCTACTTTCTATGTTCTTCCACGACCCTTTGCCCGCAATACTTTTTTTCCCATCACTCTTCCTGACGAATGCCAAATTTTTCCTCTCTAATCTCAAGTTTTTCCTTACTGATTACGCCCTTTCTTCTCTTAGGAGTTTCTTCGCTTTCCTCGGCATCATGGCTGGATGTTTCGAGGTTGTTCACTTAAAGTTAATAAACTTCACGAAAATCTTATCTCTAATGAAAGATCGACACTACCTCATCTTACTCTTCTTTCTTTCTATGTCAACACTTTTCTTTCTCCCAACCAAGTATCACGAGACCGATTTCGTGAATCCTCTCTTACTGGACGGGTTCATCTTCCCAGAAGAAAGGAGTGAGTTAGCCTTCTATCAATTGAAGAACCTGTACTTCAACCACACCTTCTATTTGGATGAGAACTTTTCTGCAGCCTTACGTTTGAACGAAAGCGCGGATGTGGGGAAGAAGGATGGTAAGTACTACCCCCTCGAGAGGCTCTACTATTTCATATTTGAGTTACCATTCGCCTCCCTTGGCTTCTCCTTGAACGATGATGTGCTCGCTTACAAATCGCTGTTGTTATCGAATTACTTCTTCTTCTCCCTTTCCCTCTGCTTTTTTTACTTGCTCCAAAGAAAGCTGGGTATGAAGGAGAAGTTCGCTTTCTTTTCCTCTCTGTCCTTTGGATTTGCTACTGGTTTCGTGATCTACACGAGGTTTTTCTTCTCCCAAATCCTCGAGTTCTTGTTGATGATCTCCACGTATCTTCTCTACGTGCTTGGTAACGTGTTGTATGCCCTGCCTCTCTTCTTCCTCTGCTTGGCTAGCCCTCTTTACCTGGTGAGGGTTTTTCTCCCTCTACTCTTCTTGAGGTTTGACGGGAAGACTTTAAAGATAATAACCCTCGTCCTCCTCCTCTCATTAGTCGTCAGATGGTTAACTTACCCTGTAGACTTCCCTTTCATTCAGACCTATTTCATTAAAGGAGATTTTGAGACGAAGTGGAAGTACGTTCCCTATGCATCGTTCAAAAATCTTACAGGTCTCAGCATAGAATACATGGACTCCATTAATAAGACGTACGCTTCCATCTATGAGAATAGGGGTGGGATCTTCCTCAATTCCTATGGTCCATTCGGCGCTTTATTTTCTGAGAAAGGTTTCGTTTATAACTCTCCTTTCCTCATATTTTCAATCTGGGCTCTCTTCCTGAGGAAGAGGAGGTGGTTCAACTTCCTCGTCCTCACTTTCCTCATAAACATGCTCATCTCCATTCTCCCCTGCGGTTGGCACGGGGGCTCTACTCCGAGATATGTGAGACTTTATTTCCCAGCTATTTGTGTCCTCTCATTCTTCTCCTTCCACTTCCTTCAGCACAACAGACATAAGTTATTGTCCTTTTTGTTCCTCTCGCTCTTGATGATTTCCTACCTGAACGTCCTCAATCTTTCCGTGCGACTAGACTGGCAGTATGAGGTACCCAAAGATTCTCCTGGTTTTGGATGGGTGCTCTGGTCCTCGACATCTGAGGTGAGGCCGAAGAATTGGGAGCTCCTCGGAGAGGAAAGCTGTGTGGCTGTCGTGGACGAAAGGGGGCTCATCACGGATCCATGTGAATGCGATCAAAACAGCTGGGCTGAAGTGATGGTTTACCTGACTTCTAATAAGACCTTGCATCTCCTAGCATGTGCCGACTTCGCCGGTGGGGACGGCACGAAGGGTTATGTCTACATCGACTCGGGAAAATATGAAATTTACATCCCATCGGAGAGCTGTGTGGAATGGAACGCATCAGTCCCGAAGGGAAAACACAGACTGAGGTTGCAGTCGGGTATCCACGGGAGTTGTGATGCGGAGGCGACCTTATGGGAAAACGTGATATTGAGTTGACCCTCAGGTGGACGTCGTTGGCCTTTTCCTTCATTTTTTTTCTCTGTTTTTTATGCCACTCCTACTTGAGGCTCATATATCCATACGACATAACGAGCGCTGATGGCTTCGTTTTGGGCTTCTCCTTGGACTTCCTCCAAGGGAAGCCCATATACACTGATGTCAGGACTTCTCTTAAACCCAATGTTTACCCCCCACTTTACTACCTGCTCTGTGCGCCTTTACTGCACCTTACAGGCCCCTCCTTCCTCCCTGGGAAGCTCATCTCCTTCCTCTCCTCACTTGGGACCGGGCTCTTGCTTTACTTCATGCTTAAGGAGAGGGTTAGGGACCCTTCCTTGGCCTTAACGTTGACCTTCTCCTTTTTTTCCTTCTATTATACCTTCTTCTGGTCCACCTTGCCGAGGCCTGACATGTTAGGATTGTTCCTTTCCATCCTTGGGATTTATCTCTTTCGAAGGAGGAGAAGGTGGTTGGCCTCCCTCGCCCTTGTGTTTTCGCTCCTCGCTAAGCAAAACTACGTTTCCGCTCCGGTTTCCATATTCCTTTACTTTCTGTTGAACAAGAAGTACAGGCAATTCTTCCTTCAGTTACTTTCCATGTCCATCGTTTTCCTCTCTCTTTTCCTCCCCTGCTTGTTGTATTTCGGGCCAGAATTTTTAGAAAATACTTTCCTCTACGCGGGTTCCTATCAGCACTCTTTTAGGCACTATTTATTCTATGGATACATCTTTGCCATCCTTCCCTTACTCTTACTCTTTTCCGACGCTGTTTTCTCCCCGAGGGATATCTTTAGCTTATATGGTGTCACATCTTTCCTCGTCATGCTTTGGTTGCTCTTCAATCCCGGCTCTGCTTCGAACTACTTTTTAGAACCAACCTATGCCCTCATCCTGGCTGCCACCAACTCCCCAATCTTGAAGAAGAGGAATTCCTTGATATACGTGCTCCTCCTGATACAGCTCATCCTCTCCCCCGGAGGAGGGGTTCTAGACTGGCCTTGGAACAATATTAAATACCTTAATTCTTTCTACGAGAACTTGAAAGTGGACGAGGGGATAATGGAAATGGTGGACGCATTTAATGGGAGCATCATGTCCGAGTGTTCTGGCTTCCTGCTCTTCGCAGGCTTGGATTCCTCCCCAGACATTTGGAAACTGTACACGTTAAAGGAGGAACTCAACTTAGGATCATCGATAGAGAAGTATTGCCTTTCTTTCGACCGCGTGATTTCGTTTTGGGACCTCCCCTTACTACCAGAATGTTTGAAGGGCTTTAGCTTGAGGGCTAAAATGCAGAGAAGGAACTTCCCGAGTGTGAGGTATGGTGAGGACGAGTATTTTTTCGTGGAAATTTACGAGAAGGGATGAATTTCTCATACTTTTCCTTTCCCTTCTCTTTAGACTTTTCTCCCTATTTTACTCCGGTGGCTTCTTGCATTCTGACGAGATTTTCCAAACGGTCGAGCAGGCCCATAGGATACGCTATGGATATGGTATCAGGCCCTTTGAGTTCAGGAGCAGAGAATTTAAAGACGTCGTCGATTGGTCTTGGGGGGAGCGTTCCTATTTTTTTCCTTTGCTCCTCTCCTTCCTCGATTTGTTGAACCCTTTTCGTTACTCCACCATTTGGTTCAGGTTTGTAGCCTCCTTGTTTTCCGCCCTCGTCCCCTTGCTTATGTATAAGATCGGCCTGGAGATCTATGGTAAGAAAGTAGCCCTCTTCTCAGGTGTCGTGGCGACTTTCTGGTGGGAACTCCTTTATTTTTCTTCTCGGACCCTGAGCACGCCTTTTGCCACACCTTTCCTCCTTCTTTCCATTTACTTCGCTCTAAGGAAGAAGGCCAATCCCTTCCTTTCAGGTGTCTTCTTGGGGATCGCCTTTATGGTGAGGTTCACAGTGCTCGTGGTCCTGCCACCCCTCCTCCTCTTCCTCGGGAGGAAAATGACTGGTTTGATGTCTGGCCTCCTCTTAATGCTCCTGTTTCAGGGGCTCCTCGACGTGGTGACTTGGGGAGGGTTCCTCCACTCTCCTCTGGAATTCATTCGCTATAACTTCTTTGGGGAAGGAACCAAGCTCTTCGGAGAAGAACCCATCGAGTACTACCTCGTGAGCCTACTGAATCACCTGGGGCCCCTATCTTTGGTGGCTTTCCCTTATTCAGCATACGCGTCCACCCTTGGAAATCGTAAGGAAAAGTTATTGAGCGATATCTTTTTCCTGTCACTGCTCTTCTTCTCTTGGGTGCCCCACAAGGAGTTCAGGTTCATCTTTTTTCTCATACCTATCTTTTTGCTCTTCTTTTCAAGGGGATTCTATCTCCTGTTGAGCAAGTTCTCCTTGAGGAGAGAATATTTTAAGCTCATTTTCTTCGTCTTTCTCGTCTCCCTCTGGCTGGGCTCAAAACTCGACTGGTCCCCGAGGAAGGACTTGTGTTCAGCTATGGAGTTGGTTGGAAAACAAGAAGATCTTAGATCCCTACTGGTCTTTGAGACATGGTCGGAGACGGGAGGGTATACTTATCTTCACAGGGATGTCCCTATTTACTTCTTCCCGGCCCAGGAGATCCGATTGCCGGAGATAAATGAGGTGGAGGATTTGCCTTCCCTACGAAAGTTGCTGGAAGGAGAAGTGAACTACGTGATATGTACGAGCGAGAAGAGCGAATTCCTGATGAATTTTGAGGAGAGGGTGGGTCAGGATGTCTTGAAGATCTGCCTGAACGAGACTTCCCCCTACTTTGAAGAGTTTAAAAGGATAGGCAACACAATAATCTTGAAGAGGAAATGAAGGGGAGGTTCCGCAAAGAAGCGCTGTATCTCCTGGCCTTGTTCTTCTCCCTCAACATCTTAATCCTCTTGTTTAGAAGGGACTGGTTCAGCTGTGTGGGAGACGAGGCTATCATACCGAACGAACCACTAACCACCCCGTTAAGCGCCCTCGAATTTCGCCTACTTTCTTTACCTCTCCTTGGCCCATTAGTTCGCCTCTTCACATTTCTCTTCGGATTGACGTTCATGTACCCTGTCGCTTCTAGGCTGACTAAGGATGGTCTGATCTTCGTGCTGTTGACGGTCTCCCTCAGCCTCTGCGTCCTGACCCTGCTCATGTTCCTAATGGGAATGTTAGATCTCCTTTACCTCATACCCGTCTTGGTCATCTGCATCCTGATCTTCCTCTCTCAACACCTCTTATTTGAAGTGAAGACACCAAAGTTCTCCCTCCCTAATTTAACCCTTCACGAGATGTGCTTCCTTTCTTTGGCTTTCTTGGTCATCCTCATCCTCTCTTTCAGGACCTTATACTTCCCTTTCATAGCAGCAGATACCTTGGGAAGGTACGGAATGGAAGCTAAGTTCATGTACCTCTCTCGAAAGTTAATGTCCATAAATGACTACCCCCTCTTAATACCTCTCTCCTACCTCTATACTTACATGTGCTTTGGTGGGGTGCATGAACACTTGGCAAAATTGATAGACGTGATCTTCATGTGGATGCTCGCCTCTTCTACCTACTTATTCGGGAGGGATCTATTCAACAAGAAAGTGGGCCTCTTCTCTATGCTCTCCCTCTGTTTGTTCAGCTGGTTTGCCCTCGGAGAGCCTCCCACGATCTCCCAAGATGGATTGGAAGCTTTAGAAGTTCCCTCAGCTTTCTTCTTCTCCATGTCCGTGTTCTTCCTTTCCAGGTACGCGCTTAAGAAGAAGGGGATGGACGCGGAGCTATCCGGCCTCATGCTAGGAGCGGGCTTGTGGTGCAAACACGCCTTGCTCATAGCCCTCCCGGTGCTCTTATTCTTAGCCTTTCTGATGATATTGGATAAAAAGATTGGATCGACAGAAGGTCCTCTCATCGCTTTGTTATGTTCATTATTGGTGTGTTTCTCGTTCTACGCGCTGAACCTGAGATTCCATGGTTACTTATTTGAGCAAGTGGTGTACATAGACACACAATTCTACAGGCCTATAGAATTGTCCCAGATTCTTTCGAACGCGCTCATGCACAGGGAGATGTTGATCCTCTTCTCCCTCTTAGCGCTCCCCGTACTCCTCGTCAGGAGAGAAAGCAGGAAGAAAGCCTTCTTCCTGCTGCTCCCCGCATTGGTAGTCTTTTCCTATTGGTTTTTCGTACACGCCAAAATCTCTCGTTATCTCTTCCTAATAGCCCCGCTCCTATCAGTCCTCTCCGGGACATTTCTCGACGAGTTGGCAAGGAGGGACATCATTTTGACCTGGGTGATAATCATGTTGCTCTTGCCGGAGCATCTTTACTACTCACTGGGAAAGGAAGTCTTCTTGGAGGTCATCAAGAACCCGCTGATGAGTGAGGAAGATAAGAGACAATTGGTGTTGGGTGACCTTTACGACTTAGAGAAGTTCTTGGAGGAGAACACCACAGGGGGACTGTATCTGATGGGGGATTCCCTCTTGATGGGTTATTTCTTGGAAGGTAGGAAGTTCGGTGGGTGGGCCCCCAAGAGCATGAGAGAACTGGAAGGTTATGACTTCTTCGTGATGGACTCTTCACTGAGCGAGGATTTCTTCGATTATTACGTGGGAAATCAGACGGAAGTCTTCGACAGGCTAAATGACGAGAGGTATTTCAAAAAGCTTTATAACAAGGGCAGATTTACCGTCTATGAGATATGCTTCCCAGAGTGTTCGTTCCAAGAATGAATTTTGACCTTTCCAAGGGTGGCATATCAAAATTTGAGGAGGCGTTGTCCGAGTACTTTGACAGGAAAGCCTTACTTACTCCCAGCGGGAGGGTCGGCTTGAAGCTCATATTGAAGGCGTATGGCATAAGGAAGAGGGACAAGGTGTTGCTTTCTTCCTTTAACGCATCTTCAGTTGTGAAAGTAGTGGAGGAGGTGGCCACACCAGTTTTCATAGAAGTGGATGAGAGGACGATGAACGTAGTTCCAAAGGACATCGAAAGAGAGGAAGGTAAGGCCTTGATAGTCCTCCACACCGAGGGAAACCCCTGTTACATGAAGAAGATAAAGAAGATTGCCGAAGAAAAGGGCTTCCTACTCGTAGAAGACTGCGCTCACGCCCTGGGTTCTTCGATACATGGGAAGAAAACCGGTACATTTGGGGATGCAGCCATCTTGAGTTTTGGGATGGGAAAGATGATAAACACCGCGGGAGGGGGGGCTGTGCTGGTAGAGGATGAGAGTGTGGGGAAGAAAATACGAAAGGAATTGAGGAGATACCCCAAGCCTTCTCTCTTCAACACCTTTTTCAAATACCTGAAGAACAACGCGTTCCACGTGATGTCTAAAAGAACTGTGTTTTCGACATTCGTAGGTCCGTTCCTGAGATTTGGGGACATCCTCTCCCTCTTATTCGAGGACCGGGGGATAAAGCCCATGCTCATGCACGACCTCCAGGGGAATGCGGGGGTCCTTCAACTCGAACGATTAGAGGGGAAGATCGAGGCGAGGAGGAGAAAAGCGAGGAAAATAATGAAAGGTCTCGAAGAGTTCTTCCCAAAGTACATTGGGAAGCCCAATTTCCATAACCTATGTTTTTTCTCAGGGGACAAGGAGCCCTTCAGGAAGCACATGCTCTCTTACGGCATTGATGTCCAGAAGACATGGCTCAAGGGATATTCAGACACCGCGAGGAAACTAAGCGAGAGTGTCTGCTATCTCCCAATCCATGAGGGCGTGAACGAGGAAGACGTGAAGAAGATGAAGGAGGCGATCCAAGATTACACAGGTAATCTTGGTTAATCCGAACTACCTTGGGATGGGAAAGAAAGCACACGTTCCCGTTCAGTTATATCCTCAGTTGGGGCTACGCTACCTCGCCTCATCCTTGAAGGAGAAGGGAGTGGAGTTCGAGCTTTTAGATTTACCAGTCCTAGGTTTGTCCAACGAACGAGCTGTAAGGAGGATAAATGAAAAGTCGCCCGAATGGGTGGGGATATACGTGAACTCCTTCAACCTCCCCTTCGCGTACGAGATCATAAGAGGCCTCGATGAGGGGATAAAAACGATAGTCGGTGGGCCTCACGTCACCTATCACCCCCATTCCATATTATCCCTCGGGTCCACGTTCGGCTTCGCGGGGGAAGGGGAAGAGGTCATCCACGAGATCGTGACGGACTTCGATTTGGACATCCCAGGACTAATCTACAGGGAAGGAAAAGGCGTGAAACGGAATGGAGTGTACATCGTGAGGGATTTGGATTCCATCCCTCCTCCTCTGAGGGAGGAAGCAAGCAAAACAAGATACCACACTCCCCTCTTTCATGGTAAAGTGACCACTATGATAACGAGTAGAGGATGTCCCTACAACTGCATCTTCTGCGCCCTCCCTGTTAGGAGGCCTTACAGGACGCATTCGATAGAGAGGGTCATTAAGGAGATGGAAGAGATCGAGGGATTGGGATACGAGTATGTGGAGATTCAAGACGACATGTTCACCCTAGACGAGAGAAGGACGAGGAGGTTGTGTGAGGAGATGAAGAAGAGAAAAATAGGGTTGAAGTGGGGATGCGAGACGAGGGCAGACAAAGTGAATTATGAGTTGCTGAGGGCGATGAAGGAGGCTGGTTGTCTCAACATAAAGTTCGGGGTCGAATCAGGAAGTGAGAGGGTGAGGAATAAGGTCATAGGGAAAGGGGAAAGCAACGAAACCATAGAGAGAACATTCAAGCTTTGTAAGGAGTTGGGCATAAAGACAGTGGCATATTTCAT